>JANMHY010000191.1:0-6749 GCA_031375525.1 Burkholderiales bacterium | reverse complement strand
CCTGGCCCAACACGCCGAAGCCTGGGGCTACCGCCGCTACTGGGTGGCCGAGCACCACAACATGGACGGCGTGGCCAGCTCGGCCACGGCGGTGCTGGTCGGCCACATCGCCGGCGGCACGAAGACGATCCGCGTCGGCTCGGGTGGCGTCATGCTGCCCAACCACGCGCCGCTGGTCATTGCCGAGCAGTTTGGCACGCTCGAGTCGCTGTACCCGGGGCGCATCGACCTGGGCCTGGGTCGCGCGCCGGGCACCGACCGGCTGACGATGCGGGCGCTGCGGCGGCACCTCGATGCCAGCGATGAGGAGGAAAATTTTCCGCGCGACGTGATGGAGCTGCAAAGTTATCTCGGCGAGCCGTCGGCCGAGCAGCAACCGGTGCGCGCGATTCCCGGCATCGGCACCAAGGTGCCGATCTGGCTGCTCGGCTCGAGCCTGTACAGCGCGCAACTGGCTGCGCACCTCGGCCTGCCGTTCGCGTTTGCCTCGCACTTCGCGCCCGATTTGCTGCTGCAGGCGCTGCATGTTTACCGCGAAGGCTTTCGGCCGTCACCCGAATGGCCGAAGCCGCACGCGATGGTCGGCGTCAACGTGGTCTGCGCCGACAGCGACGACGAAGCGGCCTTCCACTTCACGTCGATCCAGCAGCGCTTTCTCGGCATGCAGCGCGGAAAGCGCGGCCCGCTGCCGCGGCCGATCGATCCGGCGCAACTGGAATCGATGTGGTTGCCGCAGGAGAAAGCGAACGTGCAGCGCATGCTCGCCGCGTCGGCGGTGGGATCGGCAGCCAGCGTGCGGCGGCAACTGGCGTCGATCGTCACGCAGACCGCGGCCGACGAGCTGATCGTTGCCGGGGCGGTGCATGAGCATGCGGCGCGGCTGCGGTCGTACGCGCTGCTCGCGGAGGCTGTTGCCGCCGAATCGCCGCCGCGGACTGCGGCAGTTTGATCGAAACTACTCAATTTATCGATTTCAGATAAACCGGCTAATTTCGGTATAACCCACGCTGTCTGAGTGTCCCCGCGGTTAGAGCGATCGCTTGACCCGGTAAGCGGCTCAGCCGGAGCAGGTCACGTCATGCGATTTGAAGGTGTCGTCAAGTCTTGGAATGACGAGCGAGGCTTTGGGTTCATCGAGCCCGATCAGGGTGGTCAGGAAGTGTTCGTTCATATCAAGGCATTTCCGCCTCGTGTCGGACGGCCGCAGCTCTATCGACGGGTCACTTTTGAGATCGAGCTCAACCGCGAGGGCAAGAAGCGCGCGACGAACGTGGAGCTTGCCAAGCTCACCCGAGCCCGGGGGCCCAGGCCAACGAACAGCCCTGCGCAATGGGGTGGCGCCAGTCTGTTTGCCATCCCTGCGTTTGCTCTCCTCTACCTCGCAGTAGCCTCGGTGTGGCGTGTGCCGAGTTGGCTTGCCGCGCTCTACATCGCGGCAAGCCTTGGCTGTTTTGCCGCTTACGCGGCTGACAAGGCGGCTGCCACCGCTGGCCGCTGGCGCGTCTCCGAAGGCACTTTGCTGGCGCTCGGTCTCGCGGGTGGCTGGCCTGGCGCTATCGTTGCGCAGCAGGCTCTGCGCCACAAGTCGAGCAAGGCTTCGTTTCGGGCGAGGTTTTGGTGCAGCGTCGTCGCGAATGTGGTCGCCTTCGTGGTCATCCACTCGCCCCTCGCCCCTGGCCGATGAATTTTCCGAAACTCAAGGTCGGCCAACCGATCACCCCGGATCAGTTCGATGAACTGAGCGACGAGCAACTGGCTCGGCTGGTGCCGAAGGCCTACCGCGAGTTCTTTCCGGGCAAAGACTTCTGCGCCGACGGGCATTTCTATCTGCACGACGGAACGGCGTGGTGCTTCTATCGAGGCGGCTTTCTCGACGAGTAGCGCATCGTTCCTCAGCCAGCCGGCTTGGCCTTTTTTGTCGGCCGCACCCAGCCCTCGATCGCTACCTGCTTCGCGCGCGCCACGGTCAGCTTGCCGGCGGGCGCTGGCTTGTTGATCGTCGAGCCGCCGCCGATCGTGGCGCCGTCGCCGAGGGTCACCGGCGCGACGAGCACGCAGTTGCTGCCGACATGCACGTCGTTGCCGATCACGGTGCGGTGCTTGTTGGCGCCGTCATAGTTGGCGGTGATGCTGCCGGCGCCGAAGTTGACGCGCTCGCCGACCGTGGCGTCGCCGAGGTAGGCGAGGTGGTTGGCTTTGGCGCCGCGCGCCAGTGTCGAGTTCTTCACTTCGACGAAGTTGCCGATGTGGACCTCGGGCCCGAGCTGCGCGCCTGTGCGCAGGCGCGCGTAGGGGCCGACGAGCGCGCCAGCGCCGACGGTCGCGCCTTCGATGTGCGTGAACGGATGAATCGCCGCGCCGGCCTCGATGCGTGCGTTGCGGATCACGCAGTGCGCGCCGATCGTGACCTCGTCGCCGATCGTGACCTCGCCTTCGAAGATGCAGCCGACGTCGATGAAGACGTCGCGGCCGCAGGCCAGCGTGCCGCGCAGGTCGAAGCGCGCCGGGTCGGCCATGCGCACGCCGGCCTCCATCAGCGTCTCGGCCTGCCGGCGCTGATAACGCCGCTCCAGGTCCGCCAGTTGCATCGGGCTGTTGACGCCGAGCACTTCGGTGTCGTTCTCGGCTCGCGTGGCCACCACGGGCACGCCTTCGGCGACGGCCACGGCGACGATGTCGGTGAGGTAGAACTCCTTTTGCACGTTGTCGTTCTCGAGCGCCATCACGGCGCGCTTCAGCCACACCGTCGGCGCGGCCAGCATGCCGGTATAGACCTCGCGGATCGCGCGCTGCGACTCGCTCGCGTCCTTGTGTTCGACGATCGCACGCACTTCTTGCTTGTCGTTGCGCACGATGCGGCCGTAGCCGGTGGCGTCGGCGAGATCAATGGTCAGCAGCGCCAGCTTGGTGGCGCCGCAGGCCGCGGCGAGCGCACGTGCGGTCGCGGCTTCGATCAGCGGCACGTCGCCGTTGAGGATCAGCGTGGTGCCGGCGTCGCCGAGCAGCGGCACCGCCTGCTGCACCGCGTGCCCGGTGCCGAGCTGCGGCTCCTGGCGCACGCAATGCACGCCCGGCATGCCGGCCGTGGCCGCTTCCACCCGCGCCGCCTCGTGCCCGGTGATGACGATCGTGCTCGAAGACCCGAGCCCGGCGGTGGTGCCCAGAACATGGTGCAATAGGCTGCGGCCGGCCAGAGGGTGCAGAACTTTCGGCAGGACCGACTTCATGCGCGTGCCCTTGCCGGCGGCCATGACAACGATCGAAAGGGCGTCTGCGTTAGGGGTGGCGTCCATGAAGTTGGGAAGCGTCATGCAGTTGAAGTTGCGCTGGATTATCGGCTTGACCTTCGTCATGTTGCTCGCCGCGTGCAGCGTGCTGCGCATCGGCTACAGCCAGGCGCCGACGTTTGCGTACTGGTGGATCGACGGCTACCTCGACCTGAACGGCGAGCAATCGCTGAAGCTGCGCGACGGCATCGAGCGCTGGTTCGAGTGGCACCGCCGCGTCGAGATGCCGCGCTACGCGTCGCTCTTGGTGCGTGCGCAGCGCGAGGTCATGGAGCCCACGCTGTCCACCGATCAGCTCTGCGCCTGGCGCGACGAAGCGCAGCGCCGCCTCGATGTGGCGCTCGACGAGGCCACGCCGGTGTTTGCCACGCTGATGGTGTCGCTGACGCCGGAGCACATCCGCCACCTCGAACGCAAGATGGCCAAGGACGGCGACGAGCTGAAGCAGGACTTCGCGCAAGCCGACAAAGCCGATCGCGCCAAGGCCTCGTTCAAGCGCACGCTGGAGCGCTACGAAAACCTGTACGGCAAGCTCGACGACGCGCAGCGCGCCAGGCTGACGCAGTTGCTTGCCGCGTCGCCGTTCGATGCCGACCGCTGGCTGGCCGAGCGCGAGCGCCGCAACGCCGATCTGCTGGCGATGCTGACCACGGTGTCCGCGGCCGGCAAGAGCGCCGACAGCGCCGCGGCCCAAGCAAAAGCCCAGGCCGCCGTGCGCGTGCTCGCCGAGCGCGCGCTGCGCTCGCCGCGCCCGGACTACCGCGCCTACCAGCAGCGCCTGACGCAGGAGAACTGCGCGCTGGCCGCGGCGATGCACAACGTTACGACGCCGGCTCAGCGCCAGTACGCGCGCAGCAAGTTGAAGAGCTGGGAAGAGGACGTGCGGCTGATCGCGGCGGGGGTCAACGGCGACAACGGCAACGGCCAGTCGAAGAACCGTTTGCCCTGAGTCCCTCAGCTCAGGGCGCCAGGCTCACGCTCACCCGCCGCGGGTTCTGCGCGTCCTTGGCCGGAAAGCCCTGCAGCGCCGCTTCGAACATCGCACCGATCAGCGCCGTGTCGCCGGAGGCGCCTTCGGTCTGCGCATGGGCCTCGAACAGCGGCGCGTTGCTCGTACGGTCGCGCAGCAGCACGGCGACATTGCGCTCGTAACGCTGCGAGTACCACTCGGCGTTGAAGCCGCCGTAGAACGCCGAGCGCGGACCGCGCCGCCACGTCGGCGAGCGCCAGTAGCCGCCGCCCCAGCGCCACCACAGCGGGTCGTCCCAAGGCGAGATCTCGGTGCGGCTGACGCGCGCGCCGATCTGCACGATGACGTCGGCCTGCGCGGCATCGGCCGCGGCGGTGAAGCCGGCTCTCTCCAGCGCTTTGGCCGCCGCGGTTTCCAGCTCGGCGGTGCGCGTGGCGTTGGCCTTCTGCGACGGCAGGCGCTCGAAGGCGTAGCGGCCGGGCTTGCGCTCGGCCGGCCACTCGCTGAACGTGGTGACGTCGCTGGTGATGGTGTTGAGCGCCGCGCAGCCGGCGAGCACAGCGGCGGCAACGGTCAAAGCAAGGGCGCGAACGGGGGTCATGGTGCAGCCTCTCCACGGGGCATCAGCATCACGCGCGGATCCTTGGGCGTGCTGCCGCAGTCATCGGTGTCGTCATCGAAGGCCTTGTCGCCCGTCGGGTCGGCAACGCCTGTGGCTTGGAGCGTCGCAAAGGGGTGCAGGTTCCGGTCGAGCAGGTGCGACGGCGTCAACTGGCCCATCGCGCGCAGCATGTTGTCGCTGCGTCCCGGGTGTTTTTTCTCCCACTCGCGCAGCATGGCCTTGATCTGCGCGCGCTGCAGACCCTCCTGGCTGCCGCACAGCGTGCAAGGAATGATCGGGTATTGCCGTACGTCGGCCCAGCGTTCGAGGTCGGTCTCGGCCACGTAGGCCAGCGGGCGGATGACGATGTGCTTGCCGTCGTCGCTCACCAGCTTGGGCGGCATGCCCTTCATGCGGCCGCCGAAGAACATGTTCATCAGCAGCGTGACGATGATGTCGTCGCGGTGGTGGCCGAGCGCGACCTTGGTCGCGCCGAGTTCGCTGGCCACGCGGTAGAGGATGCCGCGGCGCAGGCGCGAGCACAGGCTGCACATCGTCGCGCCCTCGGGCACCAGGCGCTTGACGATGGCGTACGTGTCCTGGTTCTCGATGTGAAACGGCACGCGGACGTTGGCCAAATACTGCGGCAGCACATGCTCCGGGAAGCCGGGCTGCTTCTGGTCGAGGTTCACCGCCACCAGCTCGAACTTGATCGGCGCGCGCTGCTGCAAGCCCATCAGGATGTCGAGCAGCGCATAGCTGTCCTTGCCGCCCGAGACGCAGACCATGACCTTGTCGCCGTCTTCGATCATGTTGAAGTCGCCGATGGCCTGGCCGACCTGGCGGTGCAGGCGCTTGGAGAGCTTGTTGGCTTCGAAGGCGGTTTTGCGCGCTGCCGCGCCGTCGGTCATGTTGTTCATGTCAGGCTTCTTTCAAGCCGAAGACCTCAACGCCGACGGCATCGCAATCCGGGTACACGTCGGGCTTCTCGGTCGAGACTCGGGCGGCGCGCACCTGCGGATGCGCCAGCATCAGCGCGAGCACGTCATCGACCAGCGTCTCCTGCAAGTGAATGTGGCCGCGGCTGACGCGCTCGGCGATCGTGCTGCGGATGAAGTCGTAGTCGAGCACCTCGTTCAACTTGTCGGCGTGCGGCGTCGATTGCGCCAGCGGCACGAACAGATCGACGTTGATCAGCACGCGCTGCTCGCCGCGTTTTTCGAACTCGTGCACGCCGATGTTGATGTTGACCTCGTAGTCGCGCAGGAACAAACGGCGGCAGCCCATCAGGGCGGGGTGGACGAGCAGGGAATGCATGGTCAGCTTTTCGTTAGGAACGCAACGTCGCGCGGCTGCGCGAGCAAATGCTGGCCGCCATCGACGAGGATCGTCGTGCCGGTGATCGCGCGCGACTCGATGGCGAAGCGCACCGTGCGCGCGATGTCATCGGGCGTCGAGGAGCGCCCGAGCGGCGTCATCCGGTGCGCTTGCTTGAAACCGGCATCGTCCATCGCCGTGCCCGAGACCAGCGTCACACCCGGCGCCACGCCGACCACGCGCACCTGCGGCGCCAGCGCTTGCGCGAGCAGCGTCGTCGCCGCTTCGAGCGCGGCCTTGGACAGCGTGTACGAGAGGTAATCCGGGTTCGGATTCCACAGCTTCTGGTCCGACAAGTTGACGACGCAGCCGACCTCGTCGCAACCCTTCAAGTGCGTCGCCAGCGCCTGCGCGAGCAACACCGCCGGCGCGGTGTTGGCGCGCCAGTGCGCGTCCATCGCGGCGTAGCTGAAGCTCGCCACGTCGTCGTAGTCGAAGCTCGAAGCGTTGTTGACCACCGCATCGAGCTGGCCGCACTGCGCCAGCACCGCGGGCACCAGCGCGCGGCAGGCGG
>JANMHY010000151.1:0-12217 GCA_031375525.1 Burkholderiales bacterium | reverse complement strand
GTGCTGATCGAGCCGAAGCCGCGCGAGCCCTCCAAGCACCAGTATGACTTCGATGTCGGCACCGTGTCCGGCATGCTGCAGCAATGGGGGCTGGAGAAGGAAGTCAAGGTCAACATCGAAGCAAATCACGCCACGCTCGCCGGCCACAGCTTCGAGCATGAGATCGCGCTGGCCAACGCACTCGGCATCTTCGGCTCGATCGATGCCAACCGCGGCGACATGCAGTGCGGCTGGGACACCGACCAGTTTCCGAACAACGTGCCCGAGACGGCGCTGGCGATGGTCTACATCCTGCAGGGCGGCGGCTTCACCCACGGCGGCCTGAACTTCGATGCCAAGGCGCGCCGCCAGTCGCTCGACCCGGTGGACATGTTCCATGCGCACATCGGCGGCGTCGATGTCTGCGCGCGCGCGCTTCTGATCGCCGAGCAGATGATGGCCGACGGCGGCATGGCGAAGTTCGTGAGCGAGCGTTATGCCGGATGGCAACAGCCGTGGGCGCAGCAAGTGCTCGCAGGCCAGAGCCACCTCGCCGCGGTGGCCGACCATGCGCTCGCGCGCGACGTCGATCAGCTGCCGGTCTCGGGCCGCCAGGAGTTCCTCGAGAACTGGGTCAACCGCTTCTGCTGAACATTGCGCCTATGCTGCGCTGTTGCCGAATCCCTTCGCACCAGGAGACTCACCATGACCCTTTGCCCGATCGCCATTGCCGTGGGCTGCAAGAAGTGCCCGGCGTTTTCGGTCTGCCCGGTGAAGAGCTTGATCGGAGATCAACCGAAGAAAGAGGAGCCGCCGGCCGCAGCGACGAAGAAGACCGACAAGCGCTGAGCGCGCCGGCGCGGCGCCTCAACGGTGGCTGTGCTCGACCATTTCGTGCGGCACACCGTCAGCGTGATCGAGCCCGCCGCGCTCGATCCACTCGTGCGTTGTCTGTGCAGCGCGCTCGATCAGCGCGCCGCAAGCCGAGTAGTCGTAGGGTGACGTGTCCACCGGGCACAGCGGCGGCACCACATGCAGCGCGGCGGCGCCGCCGTAGCGCTCGATGTCGTGCACCAGTTGCCGAGCGACGAGCAGCGACAACGCGTGCAGGGCCTGGCCGATGGCACTGCCCGGCACGCGTTTGAGCGCGCAGGCAAAACCCGTCGGCAAGACCACGATGCGGCGCGCGCCGAGGCGGATGGCGGTGGAGATCGGCGTGTTGTTGGCCACACCGCCGTCGATCAGCTCGCGCCCGTCGATGCGCACCGGCGGGAACACGCCCGGGATCGCGGTGCTGGCGAGCACCGCATCGACCACCGGGCCGGCGGACAGCAGCACCTCGCTGCCCAATGCGCGGTCGGTGGCGACGACATGCATCGGCACCGCGGCCTCTTCGAGCCGCCGATAGCCGATGTGTCGTTCGAGCAGGCGCCGCAGGCCGGACGGATCGACCATGTACTCGCGCCGCCAGGCGATGCGCAGCAGGTGGCGCAGGCCGAGCGGCATGACGTCGCGGCGCGTGATGCCGCGCCAGACCTGCTCCAGCTTCGACACGCCCGCCGATGACGGGTCGGCCGCGAAATGCGCGCCGTTGATCGCGCCGGCCGACGCGCCGACGATCAGGTCCGGGCGCACACCGACAGCGGCCAGCGCGCGCAGCATGCCGACCTCGACGGCGCCGAGGCTGCCGCCACCGGCGAGCACGAAGGCTGTCTTCACTGCGGCATCCATGGCAGGGGAGCGTACTGCCGCTGGGGCGCTCTCACAATCCTTCGACACGAAGGCTCGGCCTTAAGGTCACTACGCGGCGGCGCTCAACCGACCTTCTCGAAGCGCGCCCTGCGCACGCCGTCAAGACCGCGGCCTCGAAGAACATCGCATGCGGACGCACCCACCAGCCAGAGGCGTTGTACAGCGGCCGGTACACGACCAGCGGCTCGCTGCATCCTGTCGCAAGCCGCAGAGAGCACTGTCAGCGTCACAGTTTGGCTAGTAGCCGCCGCCAACGGAAAAATTTGATCCTTGGTACCGCCCCTGGAAGACCGCGATCGGTTTGCCAGCCCAACGCGCAACGGTTCGCTGCAGTTCAGCGTAGCCAGGAGACTGCTGGCCATACGCGTAGCCCTGGCCGATTTGATAGACACGGGCTACCCCAGCGCCGATGACTGTCGAGTCGTGGTAGCCGCTCAACATCACGGCTGAGAGCTTTGCGCCCGGCTCGGTGATGATCATCCATCGAACCGGTTCGTAGGATGACAAGACCAGGGCAATCGGCCGAGAAGAGCGCCGCACCCGGACTTCCACAACCCCGGCTAATCGGCTTTGGCCGCCGCCATGTTTTGCGCCAGCGCCTTCGTACACGCCAACGCCCTCGACTTGCGCCTCGCGTAGTTGCGCCTGCAAGGGTGTCGCCTCGCCATTGCTCTGTGGCGCAATCGCGGCTCCAGGCGCCGTCGGCAGCCCTGGCGCGGCCGACGGTTGCGTGGCCGCCATTGCCAAGCGTCGCTGGTTCAACTCGTCTGTCAACGCCGCCAAGATGGTGGTTGCAGGCTGAGGCTCCCCTGCGGGCAGCGTCTCGATGAACCGCACAACCTTGTTGTCGATCAGTGCGAGGCGCTTGATCGACCTGACGTAGTGGTATCGCGCGCTCGATTTGGTGTCATTCGATATCGGCGCCAGCGTGCCGCCGCGGTGAGCGTAGAGGAAGTGCCTGAAGGATGACGTCACCCCGTCCCCATTGGACAAAGGTATGGACAAAACGAACTCCTCGGGGTTCGGCGTCGGGCATGCCCACTGGGTTTGCATCGGCTTGAAGGATGGTTCCTGCAGTTCGAGCGTGTCGAGATTGAGCACGCGCATGCCCTGGTGGGCATCGATCCATATCGAGCCATCAGCGGAGGCGCCGTCTGTGTAGGGCGAAAATCCGTGCCCTGACGTTGTGTGCTGCTCAGCACGCAGCTGCGCCTCGCGATGACCTCCCACTTCGACAATCTCGATCTGGATGGCGCCTCTTGAAAGCAATAGATTGAAGCGATTCGGCGCTCCGGGAGCGCGAACAGCGATGGTGCCCCAACCATCATTGACGCCAGGCATGGCCGACTCGTCGCCCGTGGCCAAATCGAGCACACGCACCGAGGCGTTGTTGCGGGTGCGCACCGCCAACACCGTGCTATCGAGCCAGAGTACGCCGTTGGCGTTGGGAAGCTCAACCAGCGTTTCACCGCCTTCGGTGGCGCGTATCAAGACCTTGTCGGGCGACGCCTGTGCGAACAGCCGGCCGTTGGGTGCAAGGCTCATCTCTCCCGAAGAATTCTGGGACACACTCTCCCGAAAGATGCTCTTGCCGCTGCCCAGTTCGACCACATCGAAGCCGCTCGGCCCGCGCAAGATGGCCACGGGCGCCTCGCGAGCAGGGACCATCATCGAGATGGATTCATGGTGGCTGATGATTCCGGGCAGCGATTGCGGTGGTGGCCGGATCGAACCTTGAGCGAGCAACAGGCGGACTCGCTGGAAACCCAACCAGCGCTGTAACGCCCTGTCGGCATCCGCAAAACAGCTGGTATCGCTCAGTCGAGAGCTGATGACAGCGCTCGAATCGCGCCAAGTTGGCGTGTAGTCGCGGCTGCAGTTCAGGGCGCGCAAGCGCAGACGCGAGGCCCACATCGGCTCCAGCATTTTCTGCACGGCAGGCTGGTCCGCAGTCTGCGCAAGCAACAGTTGTCGAGCAGCCTGCACTCCCGAGTCCGGCGGTTTGGCGCTGTTGATACGGTTCTCGGCCGAATCGAAGCGATCGCGCAGCCCACAACCCGCGATCAGCGGTCCAATCAAAATCAACGGTACGAGAAAGCGCATGTGAGAGGGTGGCCTTTAACGCTTGAACAGCGTCGCACGAAGCTTAGTTCGTGCAGCAGGCAGCGAATCAGGCCGCCTCGACCCCGCGCCAACAATGCACGTTGCTGTGTCGTCAAGCAACTGTCTTAAATGGTCGAGACCAGCGTTCAGTGGTTGTCCCGCGGCACGAAGGCGCCGCGCTTGCCGCGCAGGAAGTCGAGATCGGCGCCCTCGTCGGCCTGCAGCACATGGTCGATGTAGAGCTTCCAGTAGCCGGAGTCGAGTGCGGGTTTCGGTGGCTGCCAGTCGGCGCGACGCTTGGCGAGTTCGTCGTCGCTGACGTGCAGGTGCAGCTTGCGCGCCGCCACGTCGAGCGTGATCAGGTCGCCGTTTTTCACCAGCGCGAGCGGGCCGCCCGCTGCAGCTTCGGGCGCGGTGTGCAGCACCACGGTGCCGTAGGCGGTGCCGCTCATGCGCGCATCGCTGATGCGGACCATGTCGGTGATGCCTTTCTTCAACACCTTCGGCGGCAGCGGCATGTTGCCGACCTCGGCCATGCCGGGGTAGCCCTTGGGGCCGCAGTGCTTCAAGACGAGCACGCAGGTCTCATCGACATCGAGGCTCTCGTCATCGATGCGGGTGTGGAAGTCTTCGATGTTCTCGAACACCACCGCGCGCCCGGTGTGCTGCATCAGCGCCGGTGTCGCGGCGCTGGGTTTGATGACGGCGCCGCGTGGCGCGAGGTTGCCTTTGAGCACCGCGATGCCGGCTTTGTCTTTGAACGGCGCGGCCAGCGGCTTGATGACGTCGGTGTTCCAGTTCTTCGCGTCGGCAATGTTCTCACCGATGGTCTGGCCGTTGGCGGTGATGGCACTCGTGTGCAGGTGTGAGGCAATTTCCTTCATCACCACCGGCAGGCCGCCGGCGTAGCAAAAGTCTTCCATCAGGTACTGGCCGCTTGGCTGCAAGTTTACCAGGCACGGCAACTCGCTTGCCAGGCGGTCGAAGTCTTCGATCGTCAGCTTCAAGCCGAGCCGGCCTGCAATCGCGATCAAATGGATCACGGCGTTGGTGCTGCCGCCGATCGCAGCCAGCGTCTTGATCGCGTTCTCGAACGCTTCACGCGTCAGGATGCTCGACAGCTTCTGGTCCTCATGCACCATGTGGACGATGCGCCGCCCGGCTTCGCGCGCGATGACGTTGCGCCGGCCATCGACGGCCGGATACGCCGCATTGCCGGGCAGGCCGACACCGAGCGCTTCGACCATGCTCGCCATCGTGCTCGCCGTGCCCATCGTCATGCAGTGGCCGTGGCTGCGGTGCATGCAGCTCTCGGCTTCGAAGAACTCGGCGAGCTTCAACGTGCCCGCGCGCACCTGCTCGCTCATGCTCCACACGCCCGTGCCCGAGCCCAACTGCTGATCGCGCCAGCGGCCGTTCAACATCGGGCCACCGCTGACACCGATCGTCGGCAGGTCGGCGCTGCACGCGCCCATCAGCAGCGCCGGCGTCGTCTTGTCGCAGCCCATCAGCAACACCACGCCGTCGATCGGGTTGCCGCGGATGCTTTCTTCGACGTCCATGCTGACGAGATTGCGGTAGAGCATCGCCGTCGGCCGCAGCAGCGTTTCGCCGAGCGACATCACCGGGAACTCAAGCGGGAAGCCGCCCGACTCATAGACGCCGATCTTCACCTGCTCGGCCAGCGTGCGGAAATGCGAGTTGCACGGCGTCAGCTCGCTGAACGTATTGCAGATGCCGATGACGGGCCGGCCGTCGAACTGATCGTGCGGCACGCCCTTGCCCTTGACCCAGGAGCGGTAGGCGAAACCGTCGCGGTCCTGGCGGCCGAACCATTGCTGGCTGCGCAGCTCGTGCGCGGGCTTTTTCTTCACGCTCATGATTCGATCCTGATCTGCGCGTCGCGCGCGAGCTTGGTGTACTTGTCGCGCTCGGCGCGCATGAACTCCGCGAACTTCTCGGGCGTGCCGCCAGCGTCTTCCGCACCGGCCGCGCCCAAGCGCTCCATCACCTCGGGCATCGCCAGCGCGCGGTTGATGTCTTCGTTCATGCGCTTGACCAGCGCACTCGGCAGCTTGCCGGGCCCGGCGAGGCCGTACCAGGTGGTGGCGTCGAAGCCGGGGAAGCCTTCTTCGGCGACGGTCGGCACGTTGGGATAGGCCTTCGATCGCGCGGTGCGCGTCTGCGCCACCGCCACCACCTTGCCCGACTTCACATGCGGCGTGGCCGCGGTCATGGTCTCGAAGCTGTACATCACCTGGCCGCCGATCAGGTCGGTGATCAGCGGGCCGGAGCCGCGGTACGGGATGTGCAGCGCGAACACCTTGGCCTGGAACTTGAACAGCTCCAGCGCCAAGTGCTGCGCCGACGCGGGGCCGGACGAGCCGAAGGTGATGTGGCCGGGCTTGGCCTTGCACAGCGCCACCAGGTCCTTGACCGTCTTGGCCGGCTGGTCTTGATTGCAGATCAGCAGGTTGGGTGTCACGCCGACGAGCGCGATCGGCGCAAAGTCGGTCTCCGGGTTGTAGCTGAGCTTGGGCTGCAAGGCCGGCGCAATGGCGTGGCTGTTGATGTGCGCCATCAGCAGCGTGTTGCCGTCGGCCGGCTGCTTGGCCACGTAGTCGGCGGCCAGCACGCCTGCCGCGCCGGCTTTGTTTTCGATCACCACGCTGGTCTTCCACAGGTTCTGCAGATGCGGTGCGAGCACGCGCGCCAGGATGTCGGTGCCGCCGCCGGGCGGGAAGCCGACGATGATGCGAATGGGGCCTGCCGGGAAGGTCTGCGCACGCAGCAGCGGCGTGGCCAGCGAGGCGGCGGTGGCTGTGATGAGCGTGCGGCGTTTGATCGTCATGTGAGTGCCTTTGCTCCCTCTCCCTTTGGGAGAGGGTTGGGGTGAGGGCTCGCGGCGGCGTCTCCCCTCACCCCTGCCCTCTCCCCGCTGGGGAGAGGGAGTGAGGCGAAGTGGTTCATGGCGGCGTGCACACCGCTGCCGGCGAGCTTCACACCGACCAGCTTCAATCCCATCTCCACGCCGGCGACCATCGCGATCAGCGTCAGGTCGTTGCTGTCGCCGAGGTGGCCCATGCGGAACATGCGGCCTTTCAGCTTGCCCAGGCCGGTGCCGAGCGAGAGGTCGAAGCGCTCGTGGATCAGCTTGCGCAGTGCATCGGCATCGACACCCGGCGGCGTGATCACACCGGTGAGCACCGGCGAGTACACGCGCGCGTCGGCGCACTGGATCGGCAGGCCCCACGCCTTGACCGCGGCGCGCACGCCGGCGGCCCAGCGCTGGTGCCTCGCGAAGACATGCTCCAGGCCCTCGCCGAGCAGCATGTCGAGCGCCTCGCTCAAGCCGTACAGGCCGTTGGTGTTGGGCGTGGTCGGCCAATAGCCGTCCGGATTCATCGCCAGGTTTTCGTCCCAGGCCCAGAACGCGCGCGGCAGCCGCGCGCTCTTGTGCGCTTCCAGCGCGCGCGGCGAGAGGGCGTTGAAGCCCAGGCCCGGCGGCATCATCAGGCCCTTCTGCGAGCCGGCCACCGAGACATCGACACCCCACTCGTCGTGACGGTAGTCGGCGCTGCCCAGGCCCGACACGGTATCGACCATCAGCAGCGCAGGGTGGCCCGCAGCATCGATCGCGCGCCGCACGGCGGCGATGTCGGACGTGGCCCCTGTGGAGGTTTCGTTGTGGACCACGCACACCGCCTTGATGCGGCGCTCGGGGTCGGCACGCAAGCGCGCCTCGATCAGATCGGCCTGCACGCCGCGCCGCCAGGCGGCGGCAAGCGGCAGGTGCTCGTCGCTGCCCTCCCAGGCGATCAGCTCGGCCTGCAGACCCAGGCGCACGGCCATCTTGTGCCACAGGCTCGCAAAGTGGCCACCGTCGTACATCAGCACTGCGTCGCCCGGCGACAGCGTGTTGACGAGCGCGGCTTCCCACGCGCCCGACCCCGACGCCGGGTAGATCACCACCGGATGCTTGGTCTTGAAGACCTGCTGAATGCCGGCCAGCACCTTGCGGCCGAGCGCGCCGAACTCGGGGCCGCGGTGGTCGATCGTGGGCAGGCTCATCGCGCGCAGGATGCGATCGGGCACCGGGCTCGGCCCCGGAATCTGCAGGAAATGGCGGCCGGTGGGGTGCATGTCGAGCGTCAGCATGGAGACTCCTTGCAGGGCGACTATTCTTGCACTCGATGAACAACGAAACCGTGTCCGCGCTCGCCGCGCGCCTGAGTAAAAACACGCAGGGCGAGGTGCTGTTCGACGCCGCCTCGCGCGGGCGCTACGCCACCGACGCGTCGATCTATCAGATCATGCCGGCGGGTGTGTTCGTGCCGACGAATGCCGAGGATGTGGCGACCGCGATCGGCATCGCGCGCGAGCTGAAGATTCCCGTGCTGCCGCGCGGCGCCGGCACCAGCCAGTGCGGGCAAACGGTGGGCGCAGCGCTGGTGATCGACACCAGCAAGCACCTGCGCCGCGTGCTCGACGTCAATGTAGAAGCGCGCACGGCCACCGTAGAGCCTGGCCTGGTGCTCGACGCGCTCAACGCGCAGTTGAAGTCGCACGGCCTGTGGTTTCCGGTGGACGTGTCTACCAGCGCGCAGGCCACGCTCGGCGGCATGGCCGGCAACAACAGTTGCGGCTCGCGCTCGATCGCCTACGGCAACATGGTGCACAACGTGGCCGGCGCGAGCGCGTGGTTGTCGGACGGCTCGCTGCTCGACTTCGGGCCGGTGTCTGCGCTGACGGGCCGCGCGACGCGCATCGCCGACTTCGTGCGCGATCTCGCCGAACAGCACCGCGCCGAGATCGAGGCGCGCTGGCCCAAGGTGCTGCGCCGCGTGGCAGGCTACAACCTCGACATCTTCTGCAACCAGAGCGAGCGGCCGTACACCAACGACGGCAGCGTCAACCTGGCGCACCTGCTGGTGGGCTCCGAAGGCACGCTCGCTTTCACGAAGAGCCTGACGCTGAAGTTGTCCGAGTTGCCGCGCGCAAAAGTGCTGGGCATCGTCAACTTCCCGACTTTCCGCGCGGCAATGGAAGCGGCGCAGCACATCGTCAAGCTCGGGCCTACGGCGGTCGAACTGGTGGACCGCATCATGGTCGAGCTGGCACTCGAGAACCCGGCCTTCCGGCCGACGATGCAGACCGCGCTGATTGGCAAGCCGGCGGCGATCTTGCTCGTCGAGTTCTGCGGCGACACGCAGACCGAGTTGCTGCCGAAGCTGAAAGCGTTGAGCACGTTGATGGGCGACCTCGGCCTGCCCGGCAGCGTGGTCGAGATGCCCGACGAGGCCGCGCAGAAAGCGCTGTGGGAGGTGCGCAAGGCCGGCCTCAACATCATGATGAGCTTGAAGGGCGACGGCAAGCCGGTCAGCTTCATCGAAGACTGCGCGGTGCCGCTCGAACACCTGGCCGACTACACCGACGCGCTGACCGAGGTCTTCACACGCCACGGCACGCACGGCACCTGGTACGCGCATGCATCGGTGGGCACGCTGCACGTACGGCCGATCCTCGACATGCGACGCGACGGAGGCAAGCGCATGCGAGCCATCGCCGAAGAAGCGAGCGCGCTGGTGCGCAAGTACAAGGGCGCCTACAGCGGCGAGCACGGCGACGGCCTTTGCCGCGGCGAATGGATCGAGTGGCAGTTCGGCTCGGCGCTGAACGATGCGTTGCGCGCCATCAAGCGCGAGCTCGATCCGGGCAACCTGTTCAACCCGGGCAAGATCATCGACCCGCCGCGCATGGACGACGCATCGCTGCTGCGATTTCCACCAACGTACAAGCGCATCGAGATCAAGCCGCTGCTCGACTGGTCGGCGTGGAACGTGCAGAACGATCCGCTCACCGAAGCCACCACCGCACCCGGCACGGGCGGCGACCTCACCGGCGGCTTGGCTGCTGCCGTGGAGATGTGCAACAACAACGGCCACTGCCGCAAGTTCGACGCCGGCACCATGTGCCCGAGCTGGCGCGTCACGCGCGACGAGCAGCATCTGACGCGCGGGCGTGCGAACACGTTGCGTCTGGCGCTGTCGGGCCAACTCGGCACGGATGCGTTCACCAGCGACGCGATGCACGACGCGATGGAGTTGTGCGTCGGCTGCAAGGGCTGCAAGCGTGACTGCCCGACCGGCGTGGACATGGCGAAAATGAAGATCGAGTTCCTCGCGCACTACAAGCAGCGCCACGGCTGGACGCTGAAGGACAAGCTGATCGCGCGGCTGCCCGATTACGCGCATGCGTTGTCCGCCGTGCCGTGGCTGGCCAATCTGCGCGACACGCTGCCCGGCGCGGCGACGCTGAGCGAAAAATGGCTCGGCCTGTCGGCAAAGCGCCGCCTGCCGAAGTGGCGGCGCGACACCTTCTGGCGCAGCGCGGGTGGCTTCGCGAGCCGCGACGAAACGCTGGCTGCGTCAAAGGCCGCCGTGCTCTTTGTCGACACCTTCAACGGCACCTTCGAGACCGAAAACGCACTGGCCGCCGCGAAGGTGCTGCGCGCCGCCGGCTACACGCTGCACACCGTGCGCAAGGCCCGTGGCCACCACTGCTGCGGGCGCACCTACCTCGCCGCAGGCATGGTCGATGAAGCCAAGGCAAAGGCTGGTGCGCTGATCGACGCGCTGCTGCCGTTTGCGCAGGCCGGCATCGCCATCGTCGGCCTCGAACCCTCATGCCTGCTGACGCTGCGCGACGAGGCGCTGGTGATGGGCTTCGGCGTCAAGGCGCAGACGGTGGCCGACCGCGCGTTGCTGTTCGAGGAGTTCATCGCCCGCGAAGCCAAGGCCGGCCGCGTCGCGCTGTCACTCAAGCCTCTCGACAAAGCGCTGCTCGTCCACGGCCACTGCCACCAGAAAGCCTTCGGCGCCGTCAGCCCGATCCTCGACGTGCTGAAACTGATCCCGGGCGCGAAGCCCGAGCTGATCGACAGCTCGTGCTGCGGCATGGCCGGCAGCTTCGGCTACGAGGCGGCGCACCACGCGGTGTCGATGCAGATGGCCGAGCTGTCGCTGCTGCCGGCCGTGCGACAGCAGCCCGATGCGATCGTGGTCGCCGACGGCACCAGCTGCCGACATCAGATAGCAGACGGAGCGCAGCGCGAGGCGATTCATGCGGCCCGCTTGCTGGCGCAGCAACTCGCGGGCTAGGTGATGTTGGAACGGCCGATGACCCGGCCGAAGAAATCGGGCGTGCCCATCTGGCCGCCCTTTAGAACGATCTCGAGTCCGTCGCGCGCTGCCATGCGTGAACCGGCGCGACACAGCGGAGCGCCGGGCGCCAGCGGCGCGGCGACGGTCAGCGTGTCGATGGCCAAGGCCTGCGCAACGGCGCCTGCGCTGTCGCCGCCCGCGACTGCCACGCGCTGCAGCGGCACGGCGTCGAGCAGACGCGGCAGCACGCCCGCCAAGGCATAGCCGACGCGGCGCGCGGCCTCGTCGCGCGTGAGGCCGGCGTGAGCGGCGTGTTCATCGAAGCGGCGCACGGCGGCATCGTCGGGACCGGCGGCGCTGTAGATCAAGGGGCTGCGGCCGGCGTACAACGCGTTCACCGCGGCGGCGACAACGCGTTCGACTTCGCCGGCCTGCGTCGTCGCATCGAGCACGCGCGCGATGTGCAGGCGTTCGAGCGCGAAGCCGTGTGCTGCTGCCCATTCGATCTGCGCCGAGGTCACCGGCGAGCAACTGCCGCTGACGACGGCGATGCGATCGACTTCGCGCAATGGCTGCGCAGGCCCGGGCTCGTCGAGCAGACCAGAGCGCCGCCAGTGCGCCACCAGCGCATCGACCAAGCCCGACGACGACGCACTGAACACGCCGTCGCCGCGCTGCTCCCAGATCACGTGGCCGGCCTCGGCCAGCGTGTCGTCGTCGAGTGCGTCGAACAACACAACAGGAACGTCGTCGCCGTGCAGCGCGTTGGCCAGGCCACCGCGCAGCGCCAGCAGGTCGATCAACTCGATGCGGCGAGACGTCTGTTGCGCGAGGTGGCGGCGCAGATCGGCCTCGTCCATCGGCGTCACCGGATGGCGCGCCATCGTCGGGTGGCGGTCGAGGCGATGCGCCTGCCCGTTCGCCAACGCGAACAGGTTGCCGAAAGCCTGGTATCGGCCCAGGCGCGGTGCGGCGACGACCATCGGCGACCAACGGCCGGGCATGCACTTCACACCGATGTCGATCGCGTGGCCGATCGAGCCGATGGCTGGCGACGAATCGAAGGTCGAGCAGACCTTGTATTGCAGGATCGGCGCGCCCAATCGCGCCAGGCTGTCGAAAACGGCCGGCAGCTCCCGATCCATCCACGCCGCATCGCGGCTGCGTGCTGTACCCGCAAGGCCGAAGCAGCGTGCGTTGGGAAAGCGCTCACGTGCATC
>JANMHY010000124.1:0-1718 GCA_031375525.1 Burkholderiales bacterium | reverse complement strand
ACCAGGATGTTCTTCTCCTTGGGCACCAGTTGCTCGTGCACATGACCTTCCGGGTCGGTGATCTGCAGGCGGTTCTTGCCTTTGGTCTCCTTGCCGAACGACACCGTGCCGGTGACTTCGGCCAGCGAGCCGGCGTCCTTTGGCGAACGTGCTTCGAACAGCTCGGCCACCCGCGGCAAGCCGCCGGTGATGTCGCGCGTCTTCTGGCCTTCGACCGGAATGCGCGCCAGCACTTCGCCGGTGGACAGATCCTGTCCGTCGCGGATCTGGACCAGCGAGCCAATTGGAAAGCCGATCGTCACCGAGTGGTCGGTGCCGGGGATCTTCACCTCGTTGCCGGCCGCATCCAACAGCTTGACCTGCGGCCGCACGACCTTGATCGCGCCGCGGCGCTTCGGGTCGATCACCACCAGTGTCGAAAGACCCGTCACTTCGTCGAGCTGCTTGGCCACCGTGACGCCTTCTTCGACGTTCTCGAACTTCGCCTTGCCGGCAAACTCGGTGATGATCGGTCGCGTCAGCGGATCCCAGGTCGCCAGCACATAACCAGCCTTGAGCTGCTGGTCGGCCTTGACGCCGAGCGTGGCACCGTACGGCACCTTGTGCCGCTCGCGCTCGCGGCTGTGCGGATCGAGCACGATGATCTCGCCGGAACGCGAGATCACCACCAGCTCGCCCTTGCCGTTGCTGACGTAGCGCATCGTCGGGTTGAAGCCGATGTGGCCGTCCGACTTGGCTTCGACGCTGCTGGCCACCGCCGCTCGCGACGCGGCACCACCGATGTGGAAGGTGCGCATCGTCAACTGCGTGCCCGGCTCGCCGATCGACTGCGCGGCAATCACGCCCACGGCCTCACCGGTGTTGACCAGGCCACCGCGGCCGAGGTCGCGGCCGTAGCATTTGGCGCAGATACCGAAGCGCGTGGAGCAGGTCAGCGGTGTGCGGACTTTCACTTCGTCCACGCCAGCGGCTTCGAGCTCATCGAGTGCTTCTTCGTCGAGCATCTGTCCGGAGGCCAGCAGCGGCTGCTGGCTCTCCGGGTGCAGCACTTCCACCGCCGAGACGCGGCCCAGGATGCGGTCGCGCAGCGACTCGATCACTTCGCCGCCTTCGACCAGCGCTCGCGTGTTGAAGCCATGTTCCGTGCCGCAATCGACTTCAGTGACGACCAAGTCTTGCGTCACGTCCACCAGACGCCGTGTCAGGTAGCCCGAGTTGGCTGTCTTCAACGCCGTGTCCGCGAGGCCCTTGCGGGCGCCGTGGGTGGAGATGAAGTACTGCAGCACGTTCAGGCCTTCACGGAAGTTCGCCGTGATCGGCGTCTCGATGATCGAGCCGTCCGGCTTGGCCATCAGGCCGCGCATGCCGGCCAACTGACGGATCTGCGCGGCAGAACCGCGTGCGCCCGAGTCGGCCATCATGTAGATCGAGTTGAACGACTCCTGATCGACTTCCTTGCCGTGGCGGTCGATGGTCTTCTGCTTGGAGAGCTGGGCCATCATGACCTTGCCCACCTCGTCACCCGTCTTGCCCCAGATGTCCACGACCTTGTTGTAGCGCTCACCGGCGGTCACCAGACCCGAGACGTACTGCTGCTCGATCTCCTTGACTTCCTTTTCGGCGCGCTCGATCAGGCCCGGCTTTTCCTTCGGCACCAGCATGTCGTCGATGGCAATCGAGATGCCGGCGCGCGTGGCCAGCTTGAAGCCGGCTTGAAG
>JANMHY010000059.1:0-5120 GCA_031375525.1 Burkholderiales bacterium | reverse complement strand
TTGTCCGCCGCGGAGCGGATGCCGTTCAGGTTGAGCGTGACGAGGCGAAACATGCAATCCGCTTTCGAGTCGAAGGAGTGGTGATGGCCCAGCAGCAGGCGGACGACACGCTCGCGCAGGAGTTCGTGCAGTTCGCGGTCGGCGCCGGCGTGCTGCGTTTCGGCGAATTCAAGACCAAGGCCGGACGATTGTCGCCCTACTTTTTCAACGCCGGCGGCTTCGACGACGGCGCCAAGCTCGGCCGCGTGGCCGGCTTTTACGCGCGCCGGCTGCTCGCTTCGTGTCTCGAGTTCGACATGCTGTTCGGCCCGGCCTACAAGGGCATCACGCTGGCCGCGGCGGTGGCCATCGAGCTGGCGCGGCTGGGCCGCAACGTGCCCTTTGCCTACAACCGCAAGGAGGCCAAGGACCACGGCGAGGGCGGCACGCTGGTCGGCGCGCCGCTGGCCGGGCGGGTGGTGATCGTCGATGACGTGGTCTCGGCCGGGACCTCGGTGCGCGAGTCGATCGCGCTGATCGGCGCCGCCAAAGCCACGCCCGTCGGCGTGGCGATTGCGCTGGACCGCCAGGAAAAGAGCGCGGAAAACGGTGTAGATCTGCCGTTTTCGGCAGTGCAGTACATCACGACGCAACTCGGCCTGAAAGTCTGTGCCGTTGCGACGCTGGCCGACCTGTTGCACTATCTGAGCGTTACATCCGACGTCGCACTCGCCCCGCATCGCCAATCCGTGTCAGCTTACCGGGCGCGTTACGGCGTTTAACCCCTTGCCGAGCTGTCATCGGTTTCAATCCGCCCTAGTGTGTTCAATGCCATGACTGACCGCCGCCGCTCCACCCACCGCCTGCTCGGTTGCGTGCTGTTCGCACTGAGCGGGCTGACCTGCGCACAAGCAACGGCGCCGTCGAACAACCTGGTCTTCACCTGTGTCAACGCGGCCGGGCGCGTGCTCACGTCGGACCGCCTGATTGGCGAGTGCATGGACCGCGAACAACGCATGTTGTCGCGTGATGGCACGTTGCTGCGCGTCGTGCCGCCCTCGCTGACCGCCGACGAGCGTGCCGAGAAAGAGGCCCGCGACCGCCGCGCCACCGCCGAGCGCGAAGCCAAGTCTGAAGCCGTGCGCCGCGACCGCAACCTGATCCAGCGCTTCCCCAACGTCGCCGCGCACCACAAGGCGCGCGAGCAGGCGCTGGAGGTGACGCAGTTTGCGATCACGCAATCGGAAGCCCGCCTGGCCGATCTGGAGCGCGAGCGCAAGCCGCTGATGGACGAGTCCGAGTTCTACAAGGGCAAAACCGTGCCGGGCAAACTCAAAGGCCAGCTCGACGCCAACGACGCCGCCACCGCGGCGCAGAAAGAACTGCTGGCGCAGCAGAAAGCCGAGTTGGAGCGCGCATCGAAACTCTACGACGTGGAGCTGGCCCACTTGAAGAAGCTGTGGGCCGGTGCGCTGCCGGGCTCGCTGCAGATGCCGAGCGACAGCACCACCGCCAAGGCGAAGCACTCGGGTGCGGTGCCGGTGGTCAACACCGCGCGCGGCACGAACTAGCGTTGCGACGACGCCGCGCGGTCAGCCGGCGCCGAGTTTTTTCTTCAGCAGATCGCTGGCCTGGGTCGGGTTGGCCTGGCCTTTGGACGCTTTCATCACCTGGCCGACCAGTGCGTTGAAGGCTTTGTCCTTGCCGGCGCGGAACTCGTCGACGGACTTGGCGTTGGCGGCGAGCACGTCATCGACGATTTTTTCGAGGGCGCTGCTGTCGTTCATCTGCTTGAGGCCCTTTGCTGCGATCAACGCGTCAAGACTGACACTGGGCGTTCCAAACCGGGTGCTAGGCGAAACACTTTCCGCAAAAGCAATTACGGTGCGGCCTGCCCAAATCTCGTCAAACAGCAGGCGCGCTCCGTTGTTGGACACGTCGCCACCGATGACCCGATCTACTAGCGCAGCCAGCACCTGCGGGGTCACAGGCGCGGCATCGATGTCGCGGTTCTCTTGGTTCAGCCGCTTGCTGATCTCGCCCATCACCCAGTTGGCGACGAGCTTGGGCTGCTTGCACGCGTGACGCGCGGCTTCGTAGTAGCGCGCCACGGCCAGGCTCTGCGCCATCATCGCCGCGTCGTAGGCCGACAGCCCGTCGTCACGCTCGAAGCGAGCCGCCATCGCGCCGGGCAACTCGGGCATCGTGGTCTTCACGCGCTCGACCCACTCGGGTGCGATCACCAGCGGCGGTAAATCCGGATCCGGGAAGTAGCGGTAGTCCTGCGCGTCTTCCTTGCTGCGCATCGCGCGCGTCTCGCCACTGCCGGGATCGAACAACACCGTGGCCTGCTCGATCTTCAAGCCGTCTTCGACGCGGTCGATTTGCCACTGCACTTCGAAGTCGATCGCCTGCTGCATGAACTTGAAGCTGTTCAGGTTCTTGATCTCGCGCCGCGTGCCGTAAGGCATGCCGGGTTTGCGCACCGAGACGTTGGCGTCGCAGCGGAAGCTGCCTTCCTGCATGTTGCCGTCGCAGATGCCGAGCCAGACCACCAGCGTGTGCAGCGCCTTCGCATAGGCCACCGCCTCGGCCGACGAGCGCATGTCGGGCTCGGAGACGATCTCCAGCAGCGGCGTGCCGGCGCGGTTCAGATCGATGCCGCTCTGGCCCTGGTAGTCCTCGTGCAGTGACTTGCCGGCGTCTTCTTCGAGGTGCGCGCGCGTCAGGTGAACGATTTTCTTGTCTGCGCCGACAACGAACTCGACCGTACCGCCCTGCACCACCGGAATCTCGTACTGGCTGATCTGGTAGCCCTGGGGCAGGTCGGGGTAGAAATAATTCTGGCGCGAAAAGATCGACAGCGGCGCGATCTTCGCGCCGACGGCCAGGCCGAAGCGGATGGCGCGTTCGACGGCGCCCTTGTTCATCACCGGCAGCGCACCGGGCAGCGCCAGATCGACCGCGCTGGCCTGCGTGTTCGGCGCCGCGCCGAAGGCGGTGCACGAGCCGCTGAAGATCTTGCTGGCGGTCGAGAGTTGTGTGTGCGTCTCCAAGCCGATGACGACTTCGTAGCCGCGAATCAGGGGGCCAATCATTCGAAGCCTCGCGGAGCCAGCGCATGAAAGTCAGTGGCCTGCTGAAACGCATGCGCCGCGTGCAGCAACTGCCCTTCAGCGAAGTAGTTGCCGATCAACTGCAAGCCGACCGGCATGCCAGCTTCACCGAATCCGGCCGGCACGCTCATGCCGGGCAAGCCGGCGAGGCTGGCCGGTAACGTGAAGATGTCGGCGAGGTACGCGGCCACCGGGTCGTTGCTCTGTGCGCCGATCTTCCACGCCACCGTCGGCGCCACCGGGCCGGCGATCACGTCGCACTGCTTGAAGCATTGCTGAAAGTCGTCGGCGATCATGCGCCGCAGCTTCTGCGCTTGCAGGTAATACGCGTCGTAGTAGCCGTGCGAGAGGACGTAGGTGCCGATCATGATGCGGCGCTTGACCTCGGCGCCGAAGCCCTGCGCGCGCGATTTCTTGTACAGGTCCATCAGGTCGGCGTACTTCTCTGCGCGGTGGCCGTAGCGCACGCCGTCGAAGCGCGACAGGTTCGAACTCGCTTCGGCCGGGGCGATGATGTAGTACACGGGGATCGAGAGTTCGGTGCGCGGCAGGCTGACGCTGACCAGCGCGGCGCCGAGCTTTTCGAACTCGGCGAGCGCGGCGCGCACCGCGTTGTTGACGTCGGTCGCCAGCGCCGACGGAAAAAACTCTTTCGGCAACCCAATGCGCAGCCCGGCCAGCGGCTTTGCGGCCGTCGCACCCTCGCGCACGCGCAACATCTGCGCATGAAAATCCTGCGGCGGCCGCTCGGCGCTCGTCGAGTCGCGCTCGTCGAAGCCGCTCATCGCAGACAGCAGCAACGCACAGTCTTCTGCCGAGCGCGCCAGTGGCCCCGCCTGGTCGAGGCTCGATGCAAACGCCACCATGCCCCAGCGCGAGCACACGCCGTAGGTCGGCTTGATGCCGGTGATGCCGGCAAAGCTGGCCGGCTGGCGGATCGAGCCTCCCGTGTCGGTGCCGGTGGCCGCCGGCAGCAGGCGCGCCGCCACTGCTGCGGCCGAGCCGCCGGACGAGCCCCCAGGCACGCGCTCGGTGTTCCACGGGTTGCGCACGACGCCGAAAGCCGAGTTCTCGTTGGACGAGCCCATCGCAAACTCGTCGCAGTTCAACTTGCCCAGGCTGACCGCGCCTGCCGCGGCGAGGCGCACGACGACGGTGGCGTCGAACGGGCTTTGGTAGCCGGCGAGCATCTTCGAGCCGGCGGTGGTCGGCTCGCCGCGTGTCGCGAAGATATCCTTGTGCGCGATCGGCACACCGGCCAATGCGCCGAGTGTTTCGCCCTTGGCGCGGCGCGCGTCGATCGCACGTGCGCCGTCGAGCGCACGTTGGCCATCGACATGCAAGAACGCACCGAGCCCGCGCTGGGCCTCGATACGCGCGAGTAGATGCGTCACGACCTCGGCGCTGCCGACTTCGCGCGCTGCCAACGCGCGGCCAAGTGCGGCCACGCCTTTCTCATGCAACGCCGTCACTCAATCACCTTCGGCACGAGGTACAGCCCGTCTTCCACCGCCGGTGCGCTCACTTGATTCGCTGCACGCTGATCGCCTTCAGTGACCACGTCCTCGCGCAGCCGCAGCGCCGCGGTCTGGACCGCAGCCAAAGGCGTGTACAGCGGCTCGACGCCCGTGGTTTCGACCGCGCTCATCTGCTCGACGATGGCGAAAAAGCCGTTCAACTGCTGCAGCATCGCCTGCTCCTCGGCGGGTTGCAGCTCGAGCCGCGCCAGGTGGGCGATGCGGCGGACGTCGTCCGGGGCGAGGGGCATGGCGGGTGCTGTAAAAACTTGAAGAAGGGGATTCGAAAGCGGATGCAACTGCTGGCCGGGCCGTGGATTTTGGGCGTTTTGGGGACTGCCGTTGCGGCTATTGTCGAGAGGCCTTGGGGTATTATCGCGCCCCAAATTAGAGCCCTCCGATGCCTCTCGGCGCGGGGGGTTTTCTTGCAAAAAAGCGCTTGCGCAACGGCGTTTTCGCAGCCGTCACGCAAAGCCGCAACACCGGCTCGACCATGTTCGCTTTCCTG
>JANMHY010000049.1:0-5748 GCA_031375525.1 Burkholderiales bacterium | reverse complement strand
GATCGACTACACGGTGGCCATGCGCTGCGGTTGACCCCCGCGCTGCGCGCGCAGCGCGGTCGCGCACCCAATTGCCGCTATCGAATCCCCTGATGCTGTGCAGCCGAGCTGCCGCACAGAATCGGCGCACATCACGGGAGCGCGCCATGGAGAAGGTCTGGCTCAAGCATTACCCCGCCGGCGTGCCGGCGGCGGTGAAGACCGACGTCTATCCGTCGCTGAACGCGCTGTTCGACGAGAGTTTCAAAAAACACCGCGACCTGCCGGCGTACACGTTCATGGGCAAGACGATCAGCTTTGGCCAGGTCGATGACCTCTCGCGCGCCTTCGCGGCTTACCTGCAAGGCCTCGGCCTGGCGCGCGGCGACCGCGTGGCGATCATGATGCCCAACGTGCCGCAGTACCCGGTGGCGGTGGCCGGCATCCTGCGCGCGGGCTGCGTGGTGGTCAACATCAACCCGCTGTACACGCCGCGCGAACTCGAACACCAGTTGAAGGACTCGGGGGCCAAGGCGATCGTCATTGTCGAGCTCGTCGCCAGCACGCTGCAGCAGGTGATCGATGCCGTGCCGACGAAGAAAATAGTGTTGGCGTCGATGGGCGACATGCTCGGCCTGGTCAAGGGCGCGATCGTCAACTACGTCGTGCGCCACAAGAAGAAGATGGTGCCGCCGTTCAACCTGCCCGGCGCGGTGCGCTTCAATGACGCGATCGCGCAGGGCCGCGGCAAGGCCTACACCGCACCGGCCATCGGGCCCGACGACATCGCGGTGCTGCAGTACACCGGCGGCACCACCGGCGTCTCCAAAGGCGCGGTGCTGCTGCACCGCAACCTGATGGCCAACGTGCTGCAAGCCGAGGCCTGGTACCAGCCGGCGCTGGCAAAGATTCCGCAAGGCGAGCAGGTCGTCACCGTTTGCGCACTGCCGCTGTACCACATCTTCGGCTTCAACTCGAACATGATGCTCGGCCTGCGCATGGGCGGCTGCAACATCCTGATCGCCAATCCGCGCGACATCGCCGGCATGTTGAAGGAGCTGGCCAAGCACAAGTTCCACAGCTTCCCGGCGGTCAACACGCTGTTCAACGCGATGGTGAATCACCCGGACTTCTCGACCGTCGATTGGTCGTCGCTGAAGATCAGCGTCGGCGGCGGCATGGCGGTGCAGAGCGCAACGGCCAAGCAGTGGCTGGAGAAAACCGGCTGCCCGATCGTCGAGGGCTACGGCCTGTCCGAGACCTCACCGTCGGCCACCTGCAACCCGGTCGACAGCACGGCGTACAGCGGCAACATCGGCCTGCCGATGCCGGGCACCGAGCTGGCGCTGCTCGACGACGACGGCAACGAAGTGCCGCCGGGCACGCCGGGCGAAATCGCCATCCGCGGCGCGCAAGTCATGGCCGGCTACTGGCAGCGGCCCGATGAAACCGCCAAGGTGATGACGGCCAACGGCTTCTTTCGCACCGGCGACATCGGCACCGTCGATGAACGCGGCTTCTTCAAGATCGTCGATCGCAAGAAGGACATGATCCTGGTCAGCGGCTTCAATGTCTATCCGAACGAGGTCGAAGACGTGATCACGCAGATGCCGGGCGTGCTCGAATGCGCCGCGGTCGGTGTGCCCGACGAGAAGGCCGGCGAGGCCGTGAAGGTGGTGATCGTCAGGAAGGACGACAAGGTCAGCGCCGCCGACGTGAAAGCCTATTGCGAAGCCAACCTCACCGGCTACAAGCGGCCGCGCATCATCGAGTTCCGCACCGACCTGCCGAAGAGTCCGGTGGGCAAGATCCTGCGCCGCGAGTTGCGGGACGCGCCGAAGTAAAGTGGCTGCATGACGAAGCGCATCGCGATCGTCAGCGCGATGCGCGAGGAGCTGCACGCGCTGCATGAAGATTTTCACAACGCCATCGTGCAGCGCGTGGCCGGCCGCGACTTTCACATCGGCACGCTGCACGGCTATGAAGCCGTGCTCGTGCTGTCGGGCATCGGCAAGGTGGCCGCGGCGACGACGACCGCGTTGCTGCTCGATCGCTTCGAGGTCGATGCGGTTGTGTTCACCGGCGTCGCCGGCGGGCTCGCCAAGGGCTTGAAGGTCGGCGACGTGGTCATCGGCGACACGCTGTTGCAGCACGACCTCGACGCCTCGCCGATCTTTGCGCGCTGGGAGGTGCCGCTCACGGGAAAGTCGCGCTTCGAAGCTGACGCGCATTGGAGCGACCTGCTGTCGCGCGCAGCGCAGGCCAGCGGCCACGCGGTGCATCGCGGCCTGATCATCAGCGGCGACCGTTTTGTCGCCACGTCGGTCGAAAGTGCAGCGCTGCGCGCCGCGCTGCCCGACGCACTCGCCGTCGAGATGGAAGGCGCTGCCGTGGCCCAGGTCTGCCACGACTTCGCGCGGCCGTTCGCCGTCATGCGCACCGTCTCCGACCGCGCCGACGACAGCGCGCCCGGTGACTTCTCGCGCTTCGTCGCCGAAGTGGCGAGCGGCCTGACGCGCCGCATCGTGCGTGCTGCGCTGACCGAGGGCCGCACGCCGTGACGCCGCGCCTGTACGTCGACTCGCCGCTGCGCGCCCACGCCACGCTCGCGCTGCCCGAGGCCGCAGCGCGCCACGCGCAGGTGCTGCGCTTGCAGCCCAGCAGCGAGGTCACGCTGTTCGACGGCCGCGGCGGCGAGTGGGCGGCGCGCATCGAGGCGATGGGCAAGCGCGAGGTCACCGCCACCGCGCTCGTGCACAAGGCCATCGAGCGCGAGCTGCCGTGCCACGTCACCTTGGCGCTGGCGATGCCCAGCGGCGAGCGCATGGACTTTGTCATCGAGAAGGCCAGCGAGCTCGGCGCCGCTCGCATCGTGCCGCTGACCTGCGAACGCTCGGTGCTGCGCCTGGCCGGCGAGCGTGCCGACAAGCGTCGCGCGCATTGGCAAGCCATCGCCGCGGCGGCCTGCGAACAGTGCGGCCGCAACCGCGTGCCCGAGGTGTCGGCGCCGCAGCCGCTGGCGGCGTGGCTGAGCATGCTCGGCGAGCGCGCCACAGAACAGCAACGCTGGCTGCTCGGCTGGCGCGATGCGCGGCCGTTCAGCGATGCAGCGCAGGCCGCCACCGTGCTCACCTTGAGCGGCCCCGAAGGCGGTTTCACCGCCGATGAAGAAGCGCTCGCTGCTGCTTGCGGCTTCATCACTGTCGGCCTCGGTCCGCGCGTGCTGCGCGCCGACACCGCGCCGCTGGCGGTGATGGCGGCGCTGTCGCTGAGCGCGGTAATGTGAAGGGGCGCTATCCTTGCGCGAGCCATTGCCTTTGGAGCCTTTGCATGAAGACACTCTCTCGCCACGCCTTCGCCGCCGTCATCGTCACCGCGATGGCCGCCACTTCTGCACTCGCCGAGAGCTCGGCATCGACCGCCTCCAGCGCCACCTCGTCGGCGGCCGGCAGCCTGTCGAACTCGCTGCAAGGCTCGAGCAACAGCTCGTCCAAGACAACAACCGCAGCCGCCGGTGAGTACCGCATCGAGGCCGTGACGGTGGATGCCGATCGACCGGGCATGGTGCGCCTGGCGCTGCAGCCCGTGCTGCCGAGCGACGAGCGGCAGCCCTTCGTGAGCGACGAGCGGCAGCCCTTCGTGCTGGTGCTGCCGCAGCGCACTGTCGCCCAAGAAGGCCTGGTGCGCGGCGACACGGTGAGCGCGCGCACGCGGCCCTATGGCATCGAGTTCGCGCGCGCCGAAACGCGGCAGGCCTTCTTCCTCGTCGTGGCTGATGCGTGGCTGCAAGAGCTCGATCCGCGGCCGGTAACGCCACTCTGATCACACGCGTCTGTTTTCTGCTGGCGCTGGTGACCGGCAACGCGCAAGCCGGCGCGGCCTCGGGCCGCTTTTGCGATCAGCCCGCGGCGCTGTCGGCAACGCAGCAGGATCGCTTGCTGAGCTTTGCGGCCGTCGCCAAACATGAGCTCGAAGCCTCGGGCCAGCGTGTGGCGATCGTCGCCCGCTCAGGTCTGAACCTGGCTCGATTCGGTATCCGCTACTCGCATGCCGGCGTCAGCCTGCAGGCCAGCGCCAATGGGCCGTGGTCGGTGCGCCAGCTCTACTACGCCTGCGACGAAGGCCAGCCGCGCCTGTACGACCAGGGCCTGGCCGGCTTTCTGTTCGGCGCCAGCGACCCGTCGCTCGGCTACCTGTCGATCGTGCTGCTGCCGGACGCGCCGGCATCGCAGCTCGAGCGGGCGGCGCTCGACACCTCGCGCGCGCTGCGTGTCGTCGGCGCGCGGTACAGCGCCAACGCCTACGCGTTCGACTCGCGCTACCAGAACTGCAACCAGTGGCTGGCCGAGTTGCTCGCCGGCGCCTGGGGCGCTGTGGACGGTGGACGCGACGCCGCTCAGCGCTGGCTCGCCGAGCAGGGCTATGCGCCGCAGCCGGTCGAAGTGAACTCGCGCGCGCTGATGTTCGCCGCCGGCTTCGTGCCCTGGCTGCACAGCGACGACCACCCGAGCGAGGACGTGGCCGCGATGCGCTTTCGCACCAGCCTGCCGGCGTCGATCGACGCCTTCGCGCGCGCGCGAGCGCCGCTGGCTGAGCGCATCGAGCTCTGCCACGACGCGAAGCAGGTGGTGATCCGCCGCGGCTGGACACCGATCGCCGATGGCTGCGTGCCGGCCGACGGCGACCGCGTGATCGCGCTCGACGCTATTTCGGCGGCGCCGTGAGCTGATCGACCTTGTTCTGCGCTTCGGCGACGTCGCGCGTCAGCTCAGCGAGGTAGCGCGATCGCTCCTCGGCCGACCACTCGGCATCGGAGAACGACGCCAGCGCATGTTTGGCGCTGACATGGACCTCGCCGTTCAAGCGCGGCATCAGCGCGCGGTCGGGATGGCCTTCTTCGCGCAAACGAAACGCGAGCACATCGCGCAGCGTCAGCGGCATCGCCGGTTTGGCATCGCGGATCAATTTGCCGAACAACGACAGGCGGAACTCGGTGTCGCCGCGGCCGACCTCGTCGTTGAAGGTCAATAGCGCGAACGGCTGGCCGTCGGCGTCGTCGATGCGGCCGGTGACGACGTAGCGGCCCGGCTCGCGCACGGCAGCGCCGAGGTAGAAGTTGAGCGAGCCGTTTTCCGCCACGTCACGCACGCGACCGCTCCACGCCGCCGGCGCGTCGGGCGACACATAAATGTCGAAATAGGTGAAGCCGCGCTCGCCGCGGTACTCCATGAAGACTTCAACGCGAATCTGCCCGGCCAGCGTGGCAAAGCCCTGCGCGGCCGGGCGCAACGTGGCCGTGAATTCGCGGTCGCCGGCCGCGCGGTCGCCGCCTGCGCCGTCGTCGGTGAACGCCACCGCCAGCACTGGGAACGGCGAGGCCACCGTGGGTGGCGTTACCTCGCGTGCTGCCGCGTTCAACACGCGCAGCGGCAGCGCCACGCCTTGTTCATCGAGCAGCGCGACGGTGAAGCGCACGCTCTCGTCGCCCTGCACGAAGACGCGCTCCTGCGTCGTGCGCAGGCGCACGCCCTCGGCGGCTTTGCCTTTGGGCTCGCGCAGCGGATGCTCTTCGACCACCGGCTCGTTGGGGAACATCTGGTCGGCCTGTTCGTCGGCCGGGCGCGAGGTGTGCGGCAAGCGCGTGTGCTCGCTGTAAGTCTTCAACGCTTGCTCGGCGCGCTCGAGGCGCTGTTGCCATAGCGCGAGCTGGGCCTCGCGGGTTTGCTGGCCGGCCGCGCTGTAGGGTGCGGCGCGTGCCGGTGCGCTCGC
>JANMHY010000037.1:0-4949 GCA_031375525.1 Burkholderiales bacterium | reverse complement strand
GTGGACCGGGCGCTGCTCAACCGCTTCAAGAGCGACCCGGGAGCTGTCTTCACGCACCGGCCCTGCGCTGATTGCAAACCACCACCTGCCATCGTCTTCGGCCGCGTGGAAACCGCGCCGGTGCCGATGGGCGACGGCAGTGAACGCAGCTTCATATTCCTGACCTACCACGTCGTCTTCCGCCACTCCGGCGTGCTGGCTGGTCTTGCGTCGTGGCAATCAGGGCCGATGCGGCTGCTGGCCGACCTCGACGACTGGCATCAGCTCGACCACTACACCGCCGCCAGCGTCGTCCTCGACGACAGCGCCAAGCCGGTGGCGCTGATGCTGCAGCAGCACAACGGACAGCGCACGCATGTCTTCGGCGAGGCGGTCGATGGGCAGCGTGTCGAGTGGCCGGCAGACGGCCGCGTGCCGATCGACGTGGCGCTGCGCTCCAACGAGTTGTACCCGCATCGTGCGGGCCGCCATGAACGGCGCGCGGTGCGCTTTGTCGATGCCGATGCGCTCGGCTACCTGATCGGCCTGGCCCCGCCACCGATGTTCGCCTCACGTGACATCACCGAGCCGGCCCATGAAGCCGACTACGAACTCGGCTTCCTGCCGCCCGACGATGCGTTCTACAGCTTCGCCGGCTACCTCGGCGAGCGTCGCGCGCTGCCCGGCCGCGACGGCCCGCCGGGCGCCGACTACAACACCTGGCCGACGTTGAAGCCGCTCGGGCTGCAACTGCTCTCGGGCTACTGGCGCGAAGGCAACCGCGGCGACTTCGCTCGCCTGCTGCCGATGTTGCGCGAGCAGCGCGACCCATCGCCTGCGGCGCGCGCGCAGGCCGGCGAGTTTGCGGCGACGCTGCGCCAGCTCGGCCATTAGCCGGCCTTGTAAAAAGTAGGGATGCGTGTTGCGGCCGAGCAGGCTATCGTTGCGCATGAGCCTGCCCGGCCGCCCGAAAGGCGAATTGACCGCAGTGCGAAGCACGGAGGTTGCCTGATGAGCGCTCACTTGAGCCCCTTGGTGAAGATGTTTCTCGCGCAGCCGGCGCCGGGGCAGGCGCTGTTCATCGCCGGTTTGAAGCGCGCACCGAGCCCGGCCGACCGCCAGCGCATCGAGCAGACCGGGTGCACATTGCGCAACACGGTCGGCAACATCGCCACGCTCGCCGGCGACCAGGAAAGCCTGGCCCGTTTGATCGCGTGGGAGGGTCTGCGCAGCATCGAGATGAGTGCCCCGCTGTACCCGGAAGACACCACCGGCAACTGACGCGCAAGGACGGCAAGCCATGAACAAACTCGACGCGGGCCTGCGCTTTCTGCAGGCGCAATCCGATGCCACGCTGGACGAACTGGTCGAGGGCCGTCGCTCGCTGCTGGCCAAGTCACGCGGCCGGCAAGACACGCAGGTCCGCCTGCTCGCGCAGTTCACCGGCGACCGCGCTCAGCTGACGCGCGCCGGGGTCACGATCACGTCGGTGGCCGGCGATGTCGTCGCTGGCTTCGGGCCGCTGGCCAGGCTCGGGCAGATTGCCGCGGTCAAGGGCTTGCGCGTGCTCGAGCAGAGCCGCCCGATGCGTGCCGAACTCGACGTGTCGATGCCGGCGACTCGCGCCAACCTGGTCCACGTGGGCCCACCGGCGCGGCGCGGCGCCGGCGTCATCGTCGGCATCATCGACAGCGGCATCGATTGGCGGCATGGTTGCTTTCGCCATGCCGACGGCAGCTCGCGCATTCTGCGCATCTGGGATCAGCGCCTGGCCGCTCTGGCCGGTGAATCGTCGCCGGCCGGGTTCGGCTATGGCGTCGAATACACCCAGGCGCAGATCGACGCGCATTTGCGCAGCGCCTCGCCGGCGGTCGCCGTGCGCCATACCGACGCCAACGGCCATGGCACGCATGTGGCGGGCATCGCCGCCGGCAACGGATCGCCCGCCGGCAACGGCCAGCCGGCGTTCACCTTCGTCGGCATGGCGCCGCAGGCCGACATCGTCATCGTTGCCAACTCGATCGGCGCCGACAGCCTGGGCGATTCGGCCAACACGCTCGACGGCGCGAGCTGGATCTTCGCGTTGGCGGCCAGCCTCGGCAAAGCCTGCGTCATCAACCAATCGCAAGGCGACTACATCGGTCCGCACGACGGCACCAGTCTGCTCGAACGCGGCATCGACACGCTGCTGCGGACCAAGGGCCGCGCGATGGTCAAGTCGGCCGGCAACGCCGCGCAGGACGATGCGCATGCGAGCGGACGGGTACCGCCCGGCGGCGTGCTCGACCTGCCGATGCGCGTCGGCGGCGGCGACGGCAGCGACGACACGGTCGACATCTGGTACGACGGCGCGGATCGATTCGGCTTCTCGATCGTGCCCCCCGGTGGCGCCGCGTCGACACAGGTGGCGCCCGCCACGACGACCACGCTGACGCTGGCCAACGGCAACCGGGTTTTCGTCGACTCGACCTTGAGCAATCCGGTCAACCGCGACAACCGCATCTTCGTGCGCCTGCAACGCGGCACCGGGCCGGCGATCCAGGCGGGCACCTGGGTCTTGCGGCTGCACGGATCGAGCGTCTCCGCAGGCACCGCGCACGCGTGGATCCAGCGCGGCAACGGGCCGCGCTTTCTGGCGCCGGTGGTCTCGGCTCGGTCGACGATTTCGATTCCCGGCACGGCGCGCCGCATCATCACTGTCGGCAGCTATGTGACCAAGGGCGCCGGCGTCGGCGGCCTGTCCGATTTTTCGAGCCGCGGGCCGGCCCGCGACGGGCGGACCAAGCCCGAGATCTGCGCCCCAGGCGAGGAGATCACCTCGGCCCTCAGCGGCGCCAGCGGCGCCACTCAGTATGTCGAGATGGCGGGCACGTCGATGGCCGCGCCGCATGTCACCGGCGCCGTGGCCTTGATGCTGGAGCGCACGAAGAGCGCGACCGTCGCCAGTCTGCGCAGCCGCCTGACCAAGAAGGCCGTTGCCGACGGATTCACCGGCGTCACGCCGAATGCCGATTGGGGCTTCGGCAAGCTCGATGCAAAAGCATCGAATTGACGGCGTCGTTCAACGCCCGACCGAAAACAGCCGGCCGCGTTGGTCTTCACCAGCACGATGACCGTGGCGCAGTGCGTCGCGTGAGGGTGTCGGGCGGCGGCGACATCACAGCCGCACTGTGCCGCAACGCCAGCCCGCTCAGCGCGGCGCGTCGAGCAGGCGTGCGATCGCGTCCGGCAGGCCGCGATGCGGCTTCACCGGCAACGGCCCGAAGCTGCCCGCCTGCGCGCGCGCCGGCCGCAGCGCCACCATCGATTCGGCGTGCCGCACCGCGCTCGACACGCCGTCGACCATCGGCACTGGTAGCTGGCCGGCGAGCGAGCGCGCCAACCCGGCCAGCGGCGCACCGGCGAGCACGATCACGTCGGCACCGTCCTCGCGCACGCAGCGCTGCGCCAACGCCACCAGCCGCTCGCCCTGGTGGCCCTGCACGTTGCCGATGTCGGCCAGCGTTTCATCGAGCGCGCGGATGCTGGCCAGGCGCGATTCGAGGCCGTAGTGCTGCACGGTTTCGCGGTACCAGGCGCGGATGCGCTGCGAGATGGCGACGATCGAGAAGCGCCCGCCGAGCAGGCAGGCACTGGCCAGCGCCGCTTCGGTGAGGCCGGTCACCGGGCAGGGCAGGGCTTCGCGCAGACCGCCGAGGCCCGGGTCGCCGAAAGCGGCGACGATCACTCGTTCTTTGGCGATTTTCTCTCGCGCGGCACGTATCTCCTGCTCAAGCTTCTGTTGCTCTCGCAACTCTTCGCGTACACGCTTGGCTTGTTCCTTCTCCTCCTGCTTTTTTACTTGAAACTCGTGCGCGAGGTGAAGTTCGTCGAGCTTGAGGTCTAAATAGCGCTCCGACAACCGCACTGTCATGACCCGACCTAGACGATTACATGCGTCGAAGGACTGGCGGATGCGCTTCTCGCCTAATTCGATATTGTTGAACTTCACATTATCCACGCAGTAGTCGCATTCGTTATTGAACGAGCGAATGACCAGTTTCAGCATGTCATTGACTAGCTTGCGTCCTTCGGCCTTGCTTCCGTTTACCTGCCAATCCATGTTTCCTGTCGCGGCTTCTCCGCTCTTTATCATTGCCTTCTGGCGATCACGCACCTCATCAAGTCGAGTCTTGTATTCGTGACTTGCGTTGAGTTTAAACTTCGGTACATACAGTGCAAAACTCTCAAGAAGCAGGAATTCTTCAAGAACCAAGATCTGCCCCTTTAGATCGGAACTCTGTTGCGTGAGAGACGATAGGTCTTGCTCCGCACGTTGAATCGTCGCGAGGAGCGCCTCAAGCTTGGCGTGCTCCTGCTCAATCAGCTTCTGAACTTCAAGCGCCTCCATGGCGCCACACTTCTTTACAAATTCTTCCATTTCAGCGTAACGGCTGTGTAAGTCCGCTACCTGCTGCTCTGAATCCTGCAGTTGCCGCCGGTACTTCGGGCCGTTCAGATAGTCACTAAGTGCCACCAGCTTCCTCCTCTTTGTTGCTTGGATAGTTCCTGCATGTGCTTATCACAGTCCTGGTCCGTTGCGTAGGCAATCGGCTTGATTCTGATGTCTAATTCGTTTTTAGGCTGACCTGGATAGTACTTACCCTAGCCCGCCTAAGACGGGGACTTCGGCGGCGGCCCGACGTGGCAACCAAGCTGTTTCTTAATGATTTTGCCATATCCCGAAAATTGCGCTCTTGTTTTTTAACACGGTCTGCCTGAACTAAGCTTTCGGAGCTGGCTAAAGAGCCTCGACGTCGGCTGGTCGGCGAACAGAACAACGCAGTCGTTAGCGTCACGTCGGCCATGGTGTTGCTCACAACATCCCCTGTTCACTCAATAAAGTTGTGTATGTCAAGTTCTGCAACTACGAAATTTGGGCTTCTACCTTTCTTGGTTTTAGGGGATGGGTGCACAGGCGGGGATGAGTC
>JANMHY010001016.1:0-2454 GCA_031375525.1 Burkholderiales bacterium | reverse complement strand
TCGAGCGCCTTGTCGAAGACGAAGCCCTCAGTCCAGCCGGCCGGCGGGTCGGCGGCGCCGGGCTGCAACTGCACGCGGCGGCCCTCGTGCACGATGCTCACGCGCACCGGCCCGCCTTGCATCAGCGACGCCGGCCATGCGCTCCACGGCATCAAGCGCGCCGGGTCGATGCGCAGCGCCACGCTGTCGGGCGTGCCGGCGCGCACCACCGTCAAGCTCGTCGCGTCCAGGGTGGCGATGACAGCGCTGCCCGCCGCGCGCGAGCGCGCTTCGGCGTCGGCCAGCGGCGCAGCGTCCCAGACCGCGTCGCCCGAACGCCGCTGCACCGCAGACAGCTCCGGGTAGTACGCAATCAGGCGCTGCTCGGGCTCGCGCGCCGACACCGGCAGCAGCGACAGCGCGGCCAACGTGGCATCGAGCTGCGCCGCGCGTTGCGACAGCAAGCGGTGCGCGGCGCGCGCATCGGCGGCGAACGAGTCACGGCGCTGCGCAATGTCCCAACGCACGAGCCATGCACCGCCGGCCAGCACCAGCACCGCCCACGCCAGCGGCCAAACGAGCCAGCGCATCAGGTCGGAGCGGCGATTCATGGCGGCAGATTCTCGCCCTGTGCTGGTGCAACACCGGAGGCAACGATGGGCATGGCGCTTGCACAATCGGCGGGTTTGCACCCACGGAGCCCCCACGATGTTTTGCCTGCCCCTCGTTGCCCGCCGCGCGCTGATCGCCGCCGGCGCTGCGCTGTTCACCTTGCCTGCCGCTGCGCAGACACCGATCAAGTTCCAGCTCGACTGGCGCTTCGAAGGCCCGGCCGCGCTGTTTCTGGCCTCGGATGCCAAGGGCCACTACAAGGCGGCCGGTTTGAACGTCACCATCGACGCCGGCAACGGCTCCGGCGGCACGGTGCAGCGCGTGGCCAGCGGCACCTACGACATGGGCTTTGCCGACCTCGCGGCGTTGATGGAGTTCCACGCCAACAACCCGGACGCGCCGAACAAGCCGGTGGCGGTGATGATGGTCTACAACAACACCCCCGCCGCGGTGTTGGCGCTGAAGAAGAGCGGCATCACCAAACCGTCGGACTTGAACGGCAAGAAGCTCGGCGCGCCCGTGTTCGACGCCGGCCGCCGCGGCTGGCCGATCTTTGCCAAGGCCAACGGCGTCAAGGACGTGACCTGGACCAGCATGGACCCGCCGCTGCGCGAAACGATGCTGGCGCGCGGCGATGTCGATGCGATCACCGGCTTCTCGTTCACGTCGCTGCTCAATCTCGAAGCGCGCAACGTCAAGGCCGAAGACGTCATCATCCTGCCCTACGCCTCCAACGGCGTGAAGCTGTACGGCAACGTCATCATCGCGTCGCCGAAGCTGATCAAGGAGAACCCGGCGGCGGTGAAGGCGTTCCTGTCGGCGTTCACGAAGGGCGCCAAGGAAGTGATGGCCAATCCCGACGCGTCGATCGACTATGTGAAGGCGCGCGACGGCATCATCAACGTCGAACTCGAGAAGCGGCGCCTGCGCATGGCGATCGACGCCGTGGTGGCGAGCCCCGATGCGCGCAGCGAAGGCTTCGGCGTCGTCGTGCCGGGGCGTTTGTCGCTGATGGCGTCGCAAGTCTCGGATGCGTTTGCGACGAAGACACGGGTCGATGCGGGCGCGGTGTGGAGCGATGCTTATCTGCCGAGCAAGACTGAACTGAACATCCTGCCGCCAGCCAAGAAGTAGCGATCTTGGCCTTCGTCGATTTCAAGAACGTCTGGCTCGCCTACAACGACGAACTGCTGACCCAACAGCAGTTCGCCGTCGAAGACATCTCGCTGACGCTGAATGAGGGCGAGTTCATCGCCATCGTCGGCCCGTCGGGCTGCGGCAAGTCGACGTTCATGAAACTCGCCACCGGCTTGAAGATGCCGAGCAAGGGCTCGATCGCCATCGGCGGTGCGCCGGTCACCGGGCCCTTGAAGATCAGCGGCATGGCCTTCCAGGCGCCGAGCTTGCTGCCGTGGCGAACGACGCTCGACAACGTGCTGCTGCCGCTGGAAATCGTCGAGCCTTACCGCTCGAACTTCAAGAGCAAGCGCGCTGAGTACGCAAGCAAGGCGCGTGAGTTGCTTAAGAGCGTCGGCTTGGCCGGCTACGAAGACAAGTTCCCGTGGCAACTGTCGGGCGGCATGCAGCAGCGCGCGTCGATCTGCCGCGCGCTCGTGCACGAGCCGAAGATGCTGCTGCTCGACGAGCCCTTCGGCGCGCTCGACGCCTTCACGCGCGAAGAGCTGTGGTGCAACCTGCGCGACTTGCAGGCGATGAAGAAGTTCAACGTCATCCTGGTCACGCACGACCTGCGCGAGAGCGTGTTCCTCGCCGACACCGTGTACGTGATGAGCAAGAGCCCCGGCCGCTTCGTGCAGCGCCGCCAGATCGACCTGCCGCGGCCGCGCGATCTGGAGATCACCT
>JANMHY010000933.1:0-1692 GCA_031375525.1 Burkholderiales bacterium | reverse complement strand
GGTTGGCGGCGGTGCATCACAAGTCTTGAGCATCGAGCTTGACCACACGATCGTCGCTTCGCGCGACGCACGCGCGGCGGCACAACGGCTCGCTGAAATTCTCGGCGTGCCGTGGGCAGAGCGGTCGGCCTTTGGGCCGTTCTGCCCCGTCTATGTGAACGACAGCCTGACGCTCGACTTCGATCAGCACGACAGCGCGTTTCCGATTCAGCACTTTTGTTTTCGCGTCGGCGAGAGCGACTTCGATGCGCTCATCGCGCGCCTGCACGCCCACGGCATCACCATCCGCAGCACACCGCACGGCGAAGTCGATGGCCAGGTCAACACGCAGCACGGCGGGCGCATCGTCTATTGGAGCGAGCCCGACGGCCACATGTGGGAAGCGCTGACGGTGAGCTACGCGCGGCAGGCCCGCGGCTAGCCGCACGACGCGGCCTATCATGGCCGCATGACCTCCGCGTCTTCGATCCAGGCGGCGCTTGCCGACGGCGCGCGTGCCTTCGCCAACTGGCTGCACAACTGGTGGCGCATCGCCGAGCTCGGCGCGCAGTTGCTGACGCTGGCGCTCTGGCCCTCCTCCTACACGGCGGCGTACCGCCAAGCACTGCTGCGCCACATCGTGCTCGGCACGGCGCCGTCGCTGCTGTCGTTCACCGTGCTGACGACGCTGCTCAGCCTGATCGTCATCCGCATCGTGCTCGTCACCTCGGTGAGCTACGGCCTGACGCAGTACGCGCTCGAGATGATGGTGCGCGTGCTGGTGCTGGAGCTGATCCCGCTCACGGCGGCGCTGTTCGCCGCGCTGCGCTGCACGATCCCGCGCGCGGCCGAGGTGGCGGCCCTGCGCTCGCGCGGCGCGTGGGGCAGCGGCGGCGGCAGCGGGCCGATGCACATGGAGGTGCTGCCGCGCGTGGCCGCCGGCGTCGTCTGCGCGCTGCTGCTCGCCGCCATCAGCTGCGCGGTGACGCTGCTGCTGGCCTACCTCGCCGTCTATGGCTTCACGAGCGCCGGCTTCGAGGCCTACTCGCGCACGGTGGGCCATGTCTTCAGCCCCGGCGTGGCGCTGGTCTTCGGCCTGAAGATCGCAGCGATGGCGATGGCCGTTGCGCTGCTGCCGGTGGCCTCGGTGCTGATCACGCCGGCGCGGCCGGGCGAGCTCACCAGCGCCGAGTTGAAAGGGCTGGTGCGCATGTTCTTCGTCATCCTGCTGATCGAAGGCATCTCACTCGTCGGCAACTACGCATGAGCCGCAACGAAGACACCGCCGCACCGCCGGTGCGTCATCTCGAACTCAAGGCCGCGCTGCTGCTGGCGCTGCTCGTCGCGCTGATCGGCGGCACCGCGCTCTACCTGATGTACGCGCGCGGCGTCTTCGAGCAGACGCAGCGTGTGGTGCTGCTGGTGGATGACTCCGAGGGTGTGCGCGTCGGCATGGACATGACGTTCTCCGGCTTTCCGATCGGCCGCGTGCGCAGTGTCGAGCTCTCGGCCGAAGGCAATGCGCGCATCCTGATCGACGTGCCGAAGAAGGACGCGCATTGGCTGCGCACGTCGAGCATGTTCACCCTCGTGCGCAGCCTCGTCGGCGGCGCCACGCTGCGCGCCTACAGCGGCGTGCTCACCGACCCGCTGCTGCCCGACGGCGCCGAGCGCAAGGTGCTGGTCGGCGACACCGCCGCCGAGCTGCCGATC
>JANMHY010000879.1:0-2141 GCA_031375525.1 Burkholderiales bacterium | reverse complement strand
GTATTGCAGGATCGGCGCGCCCAATCGCGCCAGGCTGTCGAAAACGGCCGGCAGCTCCCGATCCATCCACGCCGCATCGCGGCTGCGTGCTGTACCCGCAAGGCCGAAGCAGCGTGCGTTGGGAAAGCGCTCACGTGCATCGGCGGGAGGCGGCGCGAGGAAGAGCACGGTCTCGATGCCGGCGCCGTGCAATGCATCGAGCATGTCGGTCGAGCCGGTGAAGTCGTCGCCGTAGTAGGCGAGCAGCAGGTTGTGCATCGCGCTCACCAGAACGACAACGCGTCGCGCAGCTCGGCATGCGTGCGCGCGTGCTCGGCCAGCGGCACGCCGGCCGCCGCTGCGTCCCAGGCCTGGCGCAACGCACTCACGCCCGCGGCTACGCCACCGGGAGGGCCGAAGATGCCGCCACCGGCCGCGAAGAACATGTCGGTGCCGCCGACCGCCGCCATCGTGGCCGCGGCCACGAGCCCGGTCTGGCCGCTGCTGAAGACCGGCATCGCGCGCATCGGCGTCTCCGGCCACAACGGCGCGAGCACGGCGCGTGCCGCAGCGATCACGCTGGCGTCGCTCTCGCTGAACTTATTGCCCAGGCCGTTGACATGCAGGTGGTCGGCCCCCGCCAGTCGCCATAGTTGTTGCCACGGCGCGTAGTCCCAGCCCAGCGCAGGGTGGCGGGTCAGCACGCCCCAGCCGTTGCGGTGGGCGTGGATCGGCAGCGCGGCGTGGCGGCGCAACTCGACCATGCCGACGAGGCCGACGGCGTTCAGGCTCGCCATCACGCAGGTGCCGCCGAGCGAGAGCACGAGATCGTGGCGGCGCTTCATCTGGTCTAACTCACCCGTCAAGTTGAAGGCCACCATCGCCTTGCGGCCGTGGCGTTCGGCGCCGGCGTTGACCTCGCGCATGACCGCGCGCACACGCTCGTCGAAGGGACATGAGGGACCATCAGCCTGCAGCTCGTCGTCCTTGATGAAGTCGATGCCGCCATCGATGAGTTGCCGCACTTCGGCCGCTGTTTGTTCGGGCGTCAGGCCGACGCTGGGCTTCAAGATGGTGCCGATCAGCGGCCCCGTGCGCACGCCGGTCAAACGGCGCGTGCCGTCGATGCCATAGGCCGGGCCGGGGTAGGCGGCGGCGAAGGCAGAAGGCAGCTTCAGGTCGAGGATGCGCAGCCCCGTGACCTGGCGCAGCTCGAACAGGTTGCCTGCCACCGTGGCCAGCAGGTTCGGCAGCGACGGCCCGAGGTTGGCCAGCGGCCACGACAACTCAAGATGGCAGCGCGTGTACTGCGTCGCGCGCACGGGGGTCGGCAGGCTCGGCTCGGGCACGCTGTCCAAAATGTCCAGCCGCTCGACGCGCGCGCCGGCACGGGCCTTCAGCTCATCGGTTTCATTGGCCAGCGCGAGAAAAGTGCCGCTCGACTGCTCGCCGGCAATCGCTTCGGCGGCGCGCATCGGGTCATCGCCGGTTTCGAGCCAGTAGCTGGCGTGGATGCGCTCGTCCATCGCTGACTTGAACTCACGTGATGCGGCGGATGCTGTCGGCGATCTCGTCGCGATCGAAAACTTTCTTCCAGTCGTCGCGCAGCAGGCGCGGCTTGCCGAAGGTGATGGCCTTGTTGCAGGCGTCGGAGAACTGGCCGGGGATCTGCTTGAAGATCACCGCCGACAAAATCGTCATGTGGCCGAGCAGGAAGTCGCGCGCCGCGGCTTCGGGCACGCCGCGCGCCACCACCTCGTCCATCGCCTCGCGCATCGTGTCGAGCAGCGTCGCGCAGACGGTTTCCGACAGGCCGGGTTCGAGCAGCGCCATCTGATCGACCGTCACGCGGTGCGCGCGCTCGACCGGCTGGTAGATGATCTTGGCGATGTCTTCGCCGAGGTCGAAGGCCTCGGGCGGGCCTTGCATCAGCGCGCTGACGATCGACTGTTTGGCCGCGACGCCGCCGAAGTAATCCGGCGTGGTGTGAACCTCGGCGCTGAAGATCGACGGGTGGCAGGGGTGGGTGACGAAGTAGGTGAGGTCGGGCCGCGCCGGCAGGTGGCCGGCAAACGGTGCCGCAGCGTCGAGCGTGATCACCATCGTGCCGGGGGCGAGCTGCGGCGCGATCTGTGCGGCGACCTTGCCGATCAGCGTGTCGG
>JANMHY010000107.1:0-5333 GCA_031375525.1 Burkholderiales bacterium | reverse complement strand
GGCCTCGGCGGCGAGCAGCATCAAGGGCGTGCCGAACCGTTTTGTCTATGCCACGACCAAGGCGGCGGTGATCGGCCTGACCAAATCGGTGGCGGCGGACTTTGTCGGCCAGGGTGTGCGCTGCAATGCGATCTGCCCGGGCACAGTCGAATCGCCGTCGTTGCGCGAGCGCATCGATGCCCAGGCGCAGGCTGGCGGCAAAACCACGGCCGAGATCGAAGCGATGTTCGTCGCCCGCCAGCCGATGGGGCGGCTGGGCCGCGCCGACGAGATCGCCGCGCTGGCGGTGTATCTTGCGAGCGAGGAATCGGCATTCACGACAGGCACCACCCAGCTCATCGACGGCGGCTGGTCACTCTAGGAAAGGAAGCAAAACATGAAACTGATGCGCTACGGCTCCAAAGGCCAGGAAAAACCCGCTTTGCTCGACGACAAAGGCCGCGTGCGCGACTTGTCGGCGCTGCTGTCCGACATCACGGCACAAACGCTGACGCCGCAGGGCCTGGCCGCGCTGGCGGCGGTGGACGTGAACAAGCTGCCCGTCGTCGAGGCCCCCGGCCGCATCGCGCCGCCCTACAGCGGCGTCGGCAAGTTCATCGCCATCGGCCTGAACTACAGCGACCACGCAGCGGAGTCGAACATGCCGGTGCCCAAGGAGCCGGTGGTCTTTACCAAGGCGACGAGCTGCATCGTCGGCTGCAACGACGCGGTGGTGCTGCCGCAAGGCTCGGTCAAGGGCGACTGGGAGGTCGAGCTCGGCGTCGTCATCGGCAGCAAGGCGCGCTACGTGTCGGAAGCCGATGCGCTCAAATACGTCGCCGGCTACTGCACCATCAACGACGTCTCCGAGCGCGAGTACCAACTGGAGCGCGGCACGCAGTGGGACAAGGGCAAGGGCTGCGACACCTTCGGCCCGGTCGGCCCGTGGCTGGCCACACGCGTCGAAGTGCCCGATCCACAAGCCTTGAACATGTGGCTCGACGTCAACGGCAAGCGCTTCCAGACCGGCAACACGAAGACGATGGTCTTCGGCGTGGCGCACTTGGTCAGCTACCTGAGCCGCTTCATGACGCTGCTGCCCGGCGACCTGATCACCACCGGCACGCCGCCGGGCGTGGGCATGGGCGTCAAGCCGTCGCCGGTGTTCCTGAAACCCGGCGACGTGATGACGCTGGGCATCGACGGCCTGGGCGCACAGCGGCAGGTGGTGCACGCTTGGAACGCGAAGCTGATCGACGATTGAACCGGCAGATCGGAACTCGCAACACAGCAATGACTCAGTCGTGCTAAAACCAGCGCTGTCAGCGTGCAGCGCTTGCGCAACGTTGTCGGTGAGCGTGAAATGTGTGGGCAAGCGCCTTCTTTTCAGGCCATCGACATCGCGTTGCGATGCAATGCTGGTAGCAGACTCAACGCAACAAGAAGAAAAAGAACCATCGATGCGCCATTGACCGGAAAGCTCTGATGCCGCCTGGGCCCGTAACGCCTGGACTGCATCACAACTTCCCAGACATCGGGCAAGCCTCTTGCTTGGTCCGATGAAGAACCGTCAAGGAGTCTGCGCATGGATGTCATTGCCAAATTCGCCCAACGCTACGAGCGCACACGCGAAGAAGAGCTCTCGCTCGAGGATTACCTCGCCGAGTGCAAGAAGAACCCGCTGGCCTATGCCACCGCGCCCGAGCGCATGTTGAAGGCGATCGGTGACCCGCAGCAGGTCGACACGCGCAATGACCCGCGGCTGTCGCGCATCTTCGCCAACAAGGTCATCAAGCTCTACCCGGCGTTTGCCGAGTTCTACGGCATGGAGGACGCGATCGAGCAGGTCGTCTCCTATTTCCGCCACGCCGCGCAGGGCCTGGAAGAGAAAAAGCAGATCCTCTATTTACTCGGCCCGGTCGGCGGCGGCAAGAGCTCGATCGCCGAGCGCCTGAAGCAGTTGATGCAGGAAGTGCCGTTCTATGCGCTCAAGGGCTCGCCGGTCAACGAATCGCCGCTGGGCTTGTTTTCCAGCGCCGAAGACGGGCCAATCCTGGAGAAGGAATACGGCATTCCGCAGCGCTATCTGCAGCGCGTGCTGAGCCCGTGGGCCGTCAAGCGGCTCGAAGAGTTCGGCGGCGACATCCGCAAGTTCAAGGTCGTCAAGCGCTTCCCGTCGATCCTGAAGCAGGTCGGCGTGGCCAAGACCGAGCCGGGCGACGAAAACAACCAGGACATCTCGTCGCTGGTCGGCAAGGTCGACATCCGCAAGCTCGAAACCTACTCGCAGGACGACCCCGACGCCTACAGCTATTCCGGCGGCCTGTGCCTGGCGAATCAGGGCCTGCTCGAATTCGTCGAGATGTTCAAGGCGCCGATCAAGGTACTGCACCCGCTGCTGACGGCCACGCAGGAGAACAACTACAAGGGCACCGAAGGCTTCGGCGCGATCCCGTTCGACGGCATCGTGCTCGCGCACAGCAACGAGAGCGAGTGGAAGACCTTCCGCAACAACAAGAACAACGAAGCGTTCCTCGACCGCATCTACATCGTCAAGGTGCCGTACTGCCTGCGCGTGTCAGAGGAAGTGAAGATCTACGAGAAGCTGATCCGCAACTCGTCGCTCGCCGCCGCCAAGTGCGCGCCGCACACACTGAAGATGATGAGCCAGTTCGCGGCGCTGACGCGATTGAAGGAGCCGGAGAACTCTTCGCTGTATTCGAAGATGCAGATCTACGACGGCGAGAACCTGAAGGACACCGACCCGCGCGCCAAGAGCTACCAGGAGTACCGCGACTACGCCGGTGTCGACGAAGGCATGAGCGGCATCAGCACGCGCTTCGCCTTCAAGATCATCAGCAAGGTCTTCAACTTCGACAGCCAGGAAGTCGCGGCGAACCCGGTGCACCTGATGTACGTGCTCGAACAGCAGATCGAGCGCGAGCAGTTCCCGAAGGAGTTGGAAGACAAGTACGTCGGCTTCATCAAGGAGCTGCTGGCGCCGCGCTATGCCGAGTTCATAGGCAAGGAGATCCAGACGGCGTATTTGGAAAGCTACAGCGAGTACGGCCAGAACATTTTCGACCGCTACGTGACGTATGCGGACTACTGGATCCAGGACCACGAGTACCGCGACACCGACACCGGCGAGGTCTTCGACCGCCAAGCCTTGAACGCCGAGCTGGAGAAGATCGAGAAGCCGGCCGGCATCGCCAACCCGAAGGACTTCCGAAACGAGATCGTCAACTTCGTGCTGCGCGCGCGCGCCGGCAACCAGGGCAAGAACCCGAACTGGACCAGCTACGAGAAGCTGCGCACGGTGATCGAGAAGAAGATGTTCTCGAACACCGAAGAGCTGCTGCCGGTGATCAGCTTCAACGCCAAGGCCAGCGCCGACGAAGCCAAGAAGCACGAGGACTTCGTGACGCGCATGGTCGCCAAGGGCTACACGCACAAACAGGTGCGGTTGTTGTGCGAGTGGTATTTGCGCGTCAGGAAGAGTTCATGAACCTCATTCACCGCAGAGGAACGGAGGACGCAGAGGTCCGCAGAGGAAAACTTGAAGTCCTCTGCGTTGACTCTGCGTCCTCTGCGCCTCTGCGGTGAAGGAAACTGAGTTCCATGCACCAGCACATCATTGATCGACGCTTGGCCGGCAAGAACAAGTCGGTCGGCAACCGCGAGCGTTTTCTGCGCCGCTACAAGGAGCAGATCAAGGACGCGGTCAAGCGCGCGATCGATGGCCGCGGCATCCGCGACATCGAGCGCGGCGAAGAGATCACGATCCCGAAGAAGGATATCCACGAGCCGGTGTTCCACCACGGCCCCGGCGGTGTGCGCGAGACCGTGCACCCGGGCAACCGCGAGTACATCATGGGCGACCGCATCGAGCGGCCGCAGCAGGGCGGCGGTGGTGGCAGCGGCAAGGGCCAGGCCAGCGACTCGGGCGAGGGCGAAGACGACTTCACTTTCTCGTTGAGCAAAGAAGAATTCATGCAGGTCTTCTTCGAAGACCTGGCGCTGCCGCACCTGGTGCGCACGCAACTCGCCGAGACGCCGGAGTGGAAGAGCCACCGCGCCGGCTTCACCAGCGACGGCAACCCGACCAACCTGCATGTCGTGCGCTCGATGCGCGGCGCGATCGGCCGGCGCATCGCCATCGGCGCCGAGGCGCGGCGCGAGCTGCGCGCGTGCGAAGAAGAACTCGAAGCGCTGCTCGAAGGGGCACCGCTCGGCGACACGGCGTCGGGCCAGCAGATCACCGCGCTGAAGATGCGCATCGAAGAGCTGCAGGCGCGCATTGCACGCATTCCGTACCTCGACCCGATCGACCTGCGTTTTCGCAACCGCGTCCGGGTGCCGGTGCCGACTTCGAAGGCGGTGATGTTCTGCCTGATGGACGTTTCGGGCTCGATGGACGAGAGCCGCAAGGACCTGGCCAAGCGCTTTTTCATCCTGCTCTACCTGTTCCTGACGCGGCACTACGACAAGATCGATATCGTCTTCATCCGCCACCACACGCAGGCCGCCGAAGTCGATGAGCAGAATTTTTTCCATGCCACCGAGACTGGAGGCACGGTCGTCTCGTCGGCGCTGGTGCTGATGGAAGAGATCATCCGCGCGCGCTATTCGCCGAGCGAATGGAACATCTACGGCGCGCAGGCCAGCGACGGCGATAATTGGCACCACGACAGCGGGCGCTGCCGCGAGCTGCTCGACCAGAAGCTGCTGCCGCTGTGCCGCTACTACGCGTATGTGCAGGTGGCCGAAGAAGAGCAGAACCTGTGGACCGAGTACACGCAGTTGCTCGAAACGCAGCCGCACTTCGCAATGCGCAAGGCGACGGAAGCCAATCAGATCTATCCTGTCTTCCGCGACCTCTTCAAGAAAGAGACGGCGAAAGCAGCATGAGCGCAGTCAGAGCCCCCCAACCCCTGCCCGCCCCGAGCGACTGGAGCTTCGAGCTGATCGAGCGCTAACACGACGTGATCCGCGCCACCGCGCAGCGCTTTGGCCTCGACACCTACCCGAACCAGCTCGAGGTCATCACCGCCGAGCAGATGATGGATGCCTACGCCAGCGTCGGCATGCCGGTGAACTACCGCCACTGGAGCTACGGCAAGGAGTTCATCTCCACCGAGAAGAACTACAAGCGCGGCCACATGGGTCTGGCCTACGAAATCGTCATCAACTCGAACCCCTGCATCAGCTACCTGATGGAGGAGAACACGATGGCGATGCAGGCGCTGGTGATCGCGCATGCCGCCTACGGTCACAACAGTTTTTTCAAGGGCAATTACCTGTTCCGCATGTGGACCGACGCGTCGTCGATCATCGACTACCTGGTCTATGCC
>JANMHY010000835.1:0-6859 GCA_031375525.1 Burkholderiales bacterium | reverse complement strand
GCTGACGCGCCAGACCTTGCGGCCGGCTTCGCGCAGGCCTTCGTACGCCTGCGGGCTCGTCACCTCGTGCACGAGGTGGCGGTCGATGTAGAGGATGGTCGTGCCGTCGTCCTCGGCATGGACGGCGTGCTCGTCCCAGAGCTTGTCGTAGAGGGTGCGTGCGGTCATGGCCCATGATTGTCGCGCAAGCCGCAGCGCCGCGCGCCGCCCTAAACTGAGCCGATGAAGGTTCCCGCCACCCAATCGTCGTTCCTGACCGACGCTGCGCCGACTGCAAACCCGGATCGCGAGTTGGTCTTCGACGCCCTGGCGTTCTCACAGGCCCCGCTGACCGCCAACCAGCTGATCGACCTGCTGCTCGCGGCCAACTGCCGCACTGCGCGCGGCAGCGGCTTTCACAACGCCGACGTGCGCCGCCTGCTCGACGAACTGGCCGAACTCAAGCTCGCCTCGCGCGACGAGCGCGGGCGCTGGAGCGCACCGCGCGACGCCGGCTGGCAGCGCTTTCGCGCCATCGTGCAGGGCGACACCCGCCGCGAGTTCTGGTGGCAGGCCTGGCGCAAGCGCCACAACTTCGACCGTGGCTGGGGTCTGGAGATCTTCGACAGCGCCACCTGCGCCGCTGCCATGCGCATCGTCATCCATTGCGGACGCAGCGCCGAGACCTTCAACCACCTGAGCACGCTGATCGGACCGAGCCCGCATGCCCTGCAGGGCCTGCGCCAGGCGCTGCTCAACCCATTCGACACCGAACTGCTCGGCCGGCTCGACACCGCCTACGCCTGTGCGCTGGCCGACAACCTGCTCGTCACGGCTGGCGACGACGCCGACAACGACATCACCACGCTGCTCGACTGGCTGCTCGCGCAGCTCCGTGCAACACCGAAAAAAGTGCCGCTGCACCTGCACTACCGGCTGGCCGAGGCGCTGCTGTTTCGCGAGCAGTTCGGCGACGCGCGCGAGTTGCTGGCGCGGCTGTCAACGCCGGAGTCGAAAGCCATCGCCGCCGGCATCGACATTGCCGAGGGCCGTTTCGCCGAGGGCAGCACACGCTTCGAAGCCGCGTGGAAAGCGCTGACCGCCGAAACCGGCAAGCGCAAGCATCTGCTGCCGCCGTCGATCGCCTGGCTCTACACGCTGGCGCTGCTCTCGCAAACCGAACCGGCGGTGTGGGCCAAAGCGCGCAAGTTCGCCGCCGCCGAGTCCGGCAAGCGAGAGGCGCAGCCGTTCACCTTCTGGGGCATCTGGCAATCGGCGATCGACCAGCGTCTGGGCGACTCTCCCCTCAGCGCCAAACACTTCCAGCTCGCGCGCGGCACCGGCCACCCAGCCGATTCGCTCACCCAACTGCAGCACCTGCTGCTGGCCGCGTGGTTGCGCATCGAGGTCAGCCCGCGCAGCGCGCAAGACCGCTTGCGCGAGCATGGCGCTTATCTCGAGACACGCTTGCGCAACGCCGGGCTGCTGTGGCTGGCGCGCATGACGCGGCGCGTGGTGGCGCAATTGATGAACGAAGCGCCCGCGGCTGACGACGCAGTGATGCCGTTTTTCATCGGCGCCGCGCAAGACCGCTGGCGCGAAGCGCTGGCGTCAATCGTCGCGCTCGGCCACGGCCCCGCGGGCAAACAAGCGGCCGGCGCCGAGGCAGACCGGCTGATCTGGACCGTGACCGCCGATGCCAAGACCTGCCGCATCACCGCCATCGAGCCGCTCGAACAAAAGGCCAGCACGCGCGGCCTGGGCAAGGCCAAACCGGTGACGCTGGCCACGCTGATCAAGCGCAAGGATTTGCCGACGCATGACGCCGCCGTGCTGCGCGCGGTGCTGCGCGAAGACTTCGGCAACAAGCCCTTCCTCGACACCGCGCTGGCCGCGGCGGCGCTGGTGCGCCATCCGCATGTGGCCTGGGCGAGCGAGCCGCAGCGCTTCATCGAAGTGGCCGAAGCGCTGCCCGCGCTCGAAGTGATGACGCGCGGCGAGCACATCGCGTTTCGCCTCGTCGATCCGCTGCTCGCGCCGGCGGACAAGGAAGACAGCGACGATGTTTACAGCTACGTGTCGCCGCGAGAGCAACTCGCCAGCGAGCGCGCGCGCCAAACCCTGCTCATCGCCGACGGCAGCGACCGCGCGCGCCTCGTGCGCACGACACCCGCGCAGTTGCGCGTGGCCGAGCTGGTGACGCAGGGCTGGCAGGTGCCGGCCACGGAGAAGGCCGAGCTCGATGCCGCGCTGCGCGTGCTGGCCACGCATTTCCAGATTGCCAGCGACGCCGAAGCCGGCCACGAAGTGCAGGCCAGCGACACCTTGCGCGCCGAACTCACACCGCGCGGCAGCGGGCTCGAGTTGAAGCTCGTGGCCGCGCCGTTCGGCGACTTCGGCCCGCGCCTGGCGCCCGGCGCCGGCCGCGAGCGCGTGACCACCGTGCACCAAGGGGCCACGTTGTTCACGCGGCGCCGGCTCGACGCCGAGCGCACGCACGTGTCGGCATTGATGCAGGCCGCGGATTTTCTCGACGACAGCGTGCACGCCTGGGAGATCGACGATCCCGAACAGGCGCTGGCGCTGGTCGAAGCGCTGGCCGCGCAGGCGCCAGGCATCGTCAGCGAATGGCCCAAGGGCAAGCCGCTGCGCGTGAGAGCCGTCACGGCGAAGGCAGTGACTTTGAACGTGACCAGCCGCGGCGACTGGCTGACGATCGACGGCGAACTCGCACTCGACGATGGTGAAGTGCTGCGCCTGCGCTCCTTGCTCGAGCTGGTGCAAGCCGGCAAGCGCCGCTACGTCGCGCTCGGCGATGGCGACTTCCTCGCCTTGAGCGACGGCCTGCGCCAGCAGCTCGCCGACCTGAACGCCGTCGTGCAGCCGCACAAGGAAGGCCAGCGCATGGCCAGCATTGCGGCGCTCGCATGGAGCCAGCAATCGGGCGAGCTGCGGCTCGAAGGCGATGCCGCCTGGCGCAAGCGCAGCACCGCCTGGGCCGATGCGCAAGAGCGCCGCTTCGAGCTGCCCAACACCTTGCAGGCCGAGTTGCGCGACTACCAGCAGGCCGGCTACCGCTGGCTGATGCGCCTGGCCGCCAGCGGCTTCGGCGCCTGCCTGGCCGACGACATGGGCCTGGGCAAGACCTTGATGACGCTGGCCGTGCTGCTCGAACGCGCCGGCGGCGGCGCAGCGCTGGTGGTGGCACCGACCTCAGTGTGCAGCAACTGGGTCAGCGAGGCCGCGCGCTTTGCGCCGTCGCTCGATGTGCAGATGTATGGCGATGTCGGAGAGGCCAGCGACAACGAATTGGTGGAAGACGAAACAGAAACAGCCGAGCCCGACAGCGCGCCCGACAACGCACGTCTGGCCGCGCGCCGCCGCCAGGTGCGCGCGCTCGGCCCCGGCCAGGTGCTGCTGTGCTCCTACGCCCTGCTGCAGCGCGACGCCGACTTGCTCGCCGGCCGCGAGTGGCACAGCGTCGTGCTCGACGAAGCGCAGGCCATCAAGAACGCGGCCACGCGCCGTGCCAAGGCTGCTGCGCGTCTGGATGCCGGTTTTCGCGTGGCGCTCACCGGCACGCCGATCGAAAACCGGCTCGGCGAACTGTGGTCGATCATGGGCTTTGCCAACCCCGGCCTGCTCGGCAGCGCCGAACAATTCAACCAGCGCTTCGCCGGCCCGATCGAGCGCGATGGCGACGCCCAAGCCTCACGCCGCCTGCGCCGCTTGGTCGCGCCCTTCCTGCTGCGCCGAACCAAGGGCGAGGTGCTGACCGATCTGCCGCCGCGCACCGAGATCGTTCACGAGGTCGTGCCCGGCAAGCGCGAACGCGCGCTGCTCGCAGTGCTGCGCCAGCAGGCCGAAGACAGCGTCAACCGCGTCATCGGCGATGGCGCGGCGCCAGGCCAATCGCAAATCCATCTGCTCGCCGCGCTGACCAAGCTGCGCCGCGCCGCCTGCGATCCGCGCCTGGTCGCGCCCGAGCTCGGCCTCATCGGCGCCAAAGTGCAGGAGTTCGAGCGCCTGGCCGTCGAGCTCGTTGCCGGCAAACACAAGGCGCTGGTGTTCAGCCAGTTCACCGACTTCCTGGCGCTGCTGCGCGAGCGCCTCGACGCGGCGGGCCTCAGCTACCAATACCTCGACGGCAGCACCCCCGCGGCCGAGCGCGGCAAGCGCGTCGCCGCGTTCCAGCAAGGCAGCGGCGACTTCTTCTTGATCAGCCTGAAGGCCGGCGGCTTTGGCCTGAACCTCACCGCTGCCGACTACGTGATCATTGCTGACCCGTGGTGGAACCCCGCCGCCGAAGACCAGGCCTCGGGCCGCGCTCACCGCATCGGCCAGCTGCGCCCCGTCACCGTCTACCGCCTCGTCACCCAAGGCTCGATCGAAGACCGCATCGTGCGCCTGCACCGCAGCAAGCGCGAACTGGCCGAGGGCATTCTGAGCGGGCAGGACGGCGGCGCGGTGATGGATGCGGGGGCGTTGTTGGCGTTGTTGCGCGGGGATGGCGGGGCGGCCTGAGCGTCATGCCGAACGCCATGACCGGCCCCTACAACACCACTACCGTGACTCAGGATGAATCAAGAGCCAGAGAGAGCGACAAGTGAGTACAGCCGCACCTTTGCGCGAACACTGCATCCGCGAGGCACTTCGAATCTGGAAGACATACGCCGGCACGCACCAGTCGTCGCCAGGCGCAGCCCTCATGCCGCTGATCCTCGACGACTACGGTGTGGGGGCAGACATCTTATTCGTCGGTATGAATCCGTCGTTCTCCCCCAAGGCGGCCCTGCGACGCGATCTGTTCACGTGGCAGCCCACGCTCGAAGGGGAGGAATTGGCACGCCGGGTCGACGATGTCATTCGATTCGAGGCGCAAGCGCGAACCTTCTATGCGCCCTACTTTCGGCCACTCAAGCAGTTCGCCGCTGAGGCTGGCGCGGAGACTCACGTTCACATCGACATGTTCCTGATGCGGCACACCACTCAGAAGGACGTTCACGAGGCATACGGCGACACCTTCGCAAAGTTGAACTCATTCGCTCGCGAACAGTTCGAGCTGTTTCGGCACACCCTGCAGGCGATAGCGCCAAGGACGGTTGTCATCGCGAACGCCGGCGCGAGTCACATTGCGCTCGACGGGTTGCCGCTGACGACGGCGGACCGTGGAAGGACATATGAATGGGCAGGGATGCCAAACGTTCCGGTCTTCCTGTGCGGGATGATCTCCGGCCAGCGAGCGCTTGACGTCTTCTCGCGAGCCAGGCTTGCCGCGGATGTACGGGCTGCCATCGAAGACACTGCGTGCCGCCGCACTTCTTGACTTCGAATCCAGGTCGTCCCTGTCACGCGCGCTCAACAGTAATCGGGCAGGCCACACGCTGCGGACCCAGAGTCACGAGTTGCGGCTCGGCCTCGCGGCAGCGCGCCTCGGCCCACGGGCAGCGCGTGTGGAAGGTGCAGCCGCTCGGCAGCGCCAGCGGCGACGGCAGCTCGCCTTTGAGCAGGATGCGTTCGCGGCGCAACGTCGCATCGACGGTCGGCGTGGCCGACAGCAGCGCCTGCGTGTACGGGTGGCGCGGTTGCGCGAACACAGCCGCGGCCGGGCCATGTTCGACGACGCGCCCGAGGTACATCACCATCACTTCGTCGGCGACATGGCGCACGACCGACAGGTCGTGCGAGATGAAGACATAGGCGACGCCGAATTCCTGCTGCAGCTCGGCGAGCAGGTTCAGCACCTGGGCGCGGATCGACACGTCGAGGGCAGACACCGGCTCGTCGAGCACGAGCACGCGCGGGCGCAGCATCAGCGCACGCGCGATCGCGATGCGCTGACGCTGGCCGCCGGAGAACATGTGCGGATAGCGCTCGGCGTACTCGTCGCGCAGGCCGACCTTGCGCAGCATCTCGCGTGCGGCGGCGTGGCGCTGCTGCGCGTCGGTCATGCCGTGCACGAGCAGCGGCTCTTCGAGCGCATCGGCGACGGTCTGGCGCGGGTTGAGCGAGCCGTAGGGGTTCTGGAAGACGATCTGCACGGCGCGGCGCAGTTCGCGGCGTTGAGCGGCGTTGAGTGTGGTCACGTCGACGCCGTCGATCGCCAGCGCGCCGGCGGTCGGCGTTTCGATCATCGTCAAGAGGCGCGCCAGCGTCGATTTGCCGCAACCCGATTCGCCGACGACCGCAAGCGTGCGGCCGGCAGCGAGCGAGAACGACACGCCGTTCAACGCGCTGACGACACCCGGCTTGGCGAACAGGCCGCGGCGCACGCTGTAGTGGCGCGTCAGGTCGCGTGCCTCGAGCACCGTCGTCATTCGGGCACCCTACAGCCTGCGGCTGATCCCGCCGAGCGGGAGCGTTCGCATTTGGGGCGGCCCGGCGTGCTCACGCGGCCTCCTGCGACGGCGACGGCGCACCATGCACCAGCGGTGTGTGGCAGAGCGCGCGGCCGAGTGCCGCACTCGCATGCGCTGGCGGCTCGCTCTGGCAACGCGCGTTGGCAAACGCACAACGCGGTGAGAACAAACAACCCGCGGGGCGGTCCAGCGGCCCCGGCACGACGCCGGGGATCGCGGCCAGCGTGCGGCCCTTCGCATGCTCGGGTAGCGCCGCGAGCAAGGCCGCGGTGTACGGATGGTGCGGGTCGGCAAACAGATCGGCTGCCCGCGCCGACTCGACCTGCCGGCCGGCGTATTGCACCGTCACGCGGTCGGCCATCTCGGCAACGACGCCGAGGTCGTGCGTGATCAGCACCAGGCCCATGCCGGTGTCGCGTTGCAGGCCGAGCAGCAGGTCGAGGATCTGCGCCTGAATCGTCACGTCGAGCGCGGTCGTCGGTTCATCGGCAATCAGCAGGCGCGGCTTGCAGGCCAGCGCC
>JANMHY010000832.1:0-1654 GCA_031375525.1 Burkholderiales bacterium | reverse complement strand
GGCGAGTACGGTTTTGTTCAAGACCAAGCCGTGACGCCTCGCACGCCCTTTACGTTGCTTGCACGGGCCTGCCGCGCGCCGGCACAACCCCGATAGACGTTCAGCGCGCGGCAGGCGCCGACGCCGCGCCCGCGCTCGCCGTGGTCGTGATCTGCCCGGCGGCCTGCGCCTGCTCGAAGGCCAGCATGTGCTCGCGCCACTGCGCATCGCTCTGACCGGAGGCTTGCATCAGCGCGCGCAGCGCCGGCACTTCGCCTTCGCGCGCCGAGCGCAGCAGCAGCTCGCGCGGCAGGCTGACGGCGCAGTCCTGCGCATCGCGCGTTTGCGCCGCTTCGTCGAGGCTTTGCGCCAGCAGCACATGATTCAACAACTGGCCTTGCTCGGCCCACGCCTTGGCGTCCGCGCTGCCGAGCGCCTTGGCCACCGTGCCCGCGGTGACCAGCGCAGTGACGCTGGTCGAGCGCTCGTGCAGCGTGCGCGCCATCTTCTCGCAGAGTTGCTGCCGATTGGCATCGCCGGCCAGCGGCGTGGTGCCGCAATGCTTGATCACGATCTGCTGGCCCTCGACCTGGCGGATGGCCGGCACTGCCAGCAGCGACTGCACGACGACCATGCTGCTTAAGCCCCCCTTGGCATCGACGCGCTCGATGAAGCCCCGCGACGCCGTCGCATAGTCGTCCCAGCGCCGGGCCTGCGAGGCCTGGTGCAGCGCCTCGTCGATCGCCGCCGGCTCTTCGGCGGCCAGCGCCAGCCAGGCCACCGCGTTGTCGCGGTCGATGGCGACGAGCCGGCGCGCGGTCAGCGCCTGGCAATGCGGCGACGGCGCGGCATCGGCCGTCAGCACGGCGCATTCATCGCGCGCCAGCATCATCACGCGCGGGTCCGTGCTGCTGCCAGCGAGCGTGGCCAGCTCGGTCAGCAGCGGCGCCACGCGCCCGGCATGCGCTTGGGTCTGCTCTTTCCAGCAGTCGGCGGTTTTGCAGCCCGCGTCGGCGCCCGGCCGCAAGGTCGCATCGGCCTGGATGCGCAAGACGATACCGACGGCGCGCGCATGGTCGCTGTCGGTGAGCTGCTGTTGCGCAAAGGCCTGAAGCGCCGCGCCGGCGCCGGCGTCTTTCAGCGTCGTGTGGATCTGGTCCTCGGCCAGCCCGGCGCGCCCCCCCGGCTGGCCGCAGAGGCGCAACACGGCCTCGGAAACCGGCGGCGGGCCGAGTTTATAACACCGATACCACAGCCCAAAAAACGCAAAAAAGCGGCGACCCAAGCACAGTTTATTTTCGACGAAGGCGCGGGGCTTTCCACTGAGCAGCAGCAGTATGACCCGACGCCGATTATCAACGAGTTGCGCTATTACGTTGACCAATGGCGCGGCTTGCCTAATGTGTCGGACTGGCGCGTGACGCCTGAAACGGCGCGTTTGTTACAGCATTGGCGGCATCATCCGTTCAATCTCATACGGCCTTTTTTCTGCCAGGTGGAAGCGGTGGAAACAGCCATCTGGCTCACCGAAGTGGCTCCCCAATCGGGCAGCAAAGGCAGGAAATTTCTGGAACATCTGGCAAATGCTAACCACGAAGCCAACCCGGAATTGTCGCGTTTGGCCTTGAAACTGGCAACCGGCGCGGGCAAGACGACGGTAATGGCGATGCTCATC
>JANMHY010000828.1:0-5442 GCA_031375525.1 Burkholderiales bacterium | reverse complement strand
GGCATGGACACGATCTCGCTGGCTGGCCCGCTGGCGGCCAAGCTGCGCGCGATCAAGGAGGCCGGCTTCAGCCAGGTGATGTTCGCGGCGCGTGATCTGGTCGGCCACCCAGACGGCTGGCATGCCGCCGTCGAGGAGGTCCGGGCCAGCGGCCTGCGCGTCACCGGCTTCCAGGTGCTGCGCGACTTCGAGGGCCTGTCGGGCCACCTGCACGACTACAAGGTCGATATCGCACGCTCGATGATCGAGATGTGCGCCGCGCTCGGCAGCCCGATCCTGCTCGCGTGTTCTTCCACCAGCCGCCACGCCACCAACGACGACGCGCTGATCGCGCGCGACTTGCGCAAGCTGGCGATGATGGCGCTGCCGCACGGCATCAAGGTGGCGTACGAGGGCCTGTCGTGGGGCCGGCACATCAACGACTGCGTCGGCGCCTGGCGTGTTGTCGAGCAGGCCGATGCGCCCAACCTGGGCATCGGCGTCGATTCATTCCACAGCTTCGCCACGCGCACGCCGACCGAAGCGCTGCAAGACATCGACCCCGAAAAGATCTACCTCGTACAGCTTGCCGACTTCATGTGGCAGGAGATCCGCACGGTCGAAGAGCGGATGGAGACCGCACGCCACTTCCGCGTCTTCCCCGGCGAAGGCGTGCACAGCGATGAGCTGCGCCGTCTCGTCATCGAACTCGACGGCATGGGCTACCGCGGCGACTACAGCTTCGAAGTCTTCAACGACGACTACACGCAGATGCCGCTGCCGGTGGTGGCCGAGCGCGCGCGGCGCTCGGCGGCCTGGCTGGCCGAAGACGTGCTGCACCGCGCCGTTCCCTTGCCGGGCGGCTCGCGCTTGCGCGGGCCGGCCTCGGCGTGAACAGCGAGGGCGTCAATGCTGCCAGCCGCCGTGCATCTCGCGCCACCCCCGGCCCTGCGAGATCGGCTCCCAGCGGTGCGGTTGCCAGCGATAGCCTTGACGCGGCGCTTCCCAGCGGCCACCGATCCAGACATGCCGGTTGGCGCGCCAGCTCCAGAAGCCGTTGATCCAGAACCAGCCAGGATACGGCGCCACGCCGACGACCTCGTACTGCACCGGTGGCGGTGCCACAGCCACATAGTCATCCTGGCTGCCCGAATACACCGGTTCGGATCGATAGCCGCCGTACCCACGATGGGCCGGCACGACGATGCAGCCGCCGAGCGCCGTCGCCAGCGCCACGAGGGCTGCGGCACGCGCTGCCCTCGGTCTTTGAAGTGCGATCGAAAGTTGGCCCATGAAAGAACCCCGCGCAGTGAAGGTCTCACCACAACGGCCGATGGCGCGGTGCGCTGACGTAAAGCAAAGTAAAGCTATGACGACAAACCCCAACCGCCGCGCTGTCGTTGCTGCTTCGCTGGGCTTGCTGTGCCCCGCCGCCGCCTGGCCACAATCCGCGGCCGAGACGCACGCGATCACGCTGGTGGTGCCGTTCGCGCCCGGCGGCATTGCCGACCTGACAGCGCGTGCCGTCGCCAAGGAGATGAGCGCATCGCTGAAGCAGACGATCGTCGTCGACAACAAGCCGAGCGCCGGCGCCATCGTCGGCTCGCAGCAGGTGGCGCGCGCCGCGCCGGACGGCCTGACGCTGCTGTTGATGAGCAATGCCAACGCCGTCAGTGCGGGCCTGTTTCGCAAGCTGCCGTTCGACGCGCTCGCCGACTTCGCGCCGATCACGACGCTCGGCTTCTTCGATCTAGCACTGTTCGTCGCCGCCGATTCGCCGTTGAAGACGGTCGATCATTTGCTGACGCGCGCGCGGGCGCAGCCGGGCAAGCTGACCATCGGCACCATCGCGGCCGGCAGCACGCAGCACCTGGCGGCCGAGTACTTCAAGTCGCTCTCGGGCATCGACGCGGTGATCGTGCCCTACAAGGGCACGCCGGCCGTGATCACCGCGCTGCGCGCCGGCGAGATCGACGTCGGCTTCGAAATCCTCGGCCCTGTGTTGGGCCAGGTGCAGGGCAAGGTGCTGCGCGCGCTGGCCGTCACGTCCGACCGGCGCTTTGCTGCGCTGCCCGACGTGCCGACGGTCAAGGAGTCGGGCCTGCCGAGCTACAACGTTGCGTCGTGGAACGCGCTGGCCGCGCCGGCGAAGACGCCGCGCCCAGCGATCGAACGTTTGCAGCGCGCGGCCTCCCAGGCGCTCGCGATGCCGTCGGTGCAGTCGCAACTGCAAGCGCTCGGCGTGCGTGCGCAGGGCGGTACGCCGGAGCAGATGCGGCAGTTGCTGGCGTCGGAAATCAAGCGCTGGACCGACGTCATCGTGCAGGCCAAGATCGAGCGCCAGTGAACCTGCGCCAGTTGGAGAGCTTCGTGCGCGTGGCCGAACTCGGCAGCTTCAGCAAGGCGGCGCGTGTGCTCGACATTGCGCAGCCGGCGCTGTCGCGCCAGGTGCGCTTGCTCGAAACCGATCTGCGCGAAACGCTGCTGCTGCGCAACGGCCGCGGTGTGACCCTCACGCCGGCCGGGCGGCGGCTGTTCGAGCATGGCGTGCAGATCCTGCAGCAGGTGGCGCAGGCGCGCGTTGACCTCGGCGCGCAGCGCGACGCGCCGGTGGGGCAGGTGACGATCGGCCTGCCGCCTTCGATCGGCCGGCGGCTGACGAAGCCGCTGATCGAAGGCTTTCGCTCGCAACTGCCGCAAGCGCGGATCACCATCGTCGAAGGCTTGAGCTCCTACATCGCCGAGTGGATCGGCAGCGGGCGCGCCGACCTCGGCCTGCTTTACAACCCGGAGCCGTCAGCGGCGCTCGAGATCACGCCGCTGCTGCGCGAGCCGTTGTGCCTGGTTCAACCCGTGCAACGCGGCAAGAAGGCGCAGCCGCCGGCCGTGGCGCTGCGTGAACTCAGCGCGTACCCGCTGATCGTCCCCGAGCGCCACCAGTCGCTGCGCCGCTTGCTCGAATCGCAGGCCGCGCTGGCCGGCGTGGCGCTGAACATCAGCTGTGAGGTGTCGAGCATTCCGGCGATCATCGACCTGGTGTGTGCGCGCATGGGCAACGCGGTGCTCAACGCCAGCGCGGTGGCAGCCTCGGGCCGGGCGGCGGAGCTGGTGGTGCGGCGCATCGTTCGCCCCGAACTTCCGAGCGTGTTGTGCCTGGCGCAATCGGCCACCAAGCCGCCGACGCCGCTGACGCGCGAGGCGCGCAAGATGCTCACCGCGCTGGTGGCGGAGCTGCCGGCGCCCCATGCCAAAAGCAGATAGCTGCTAGTGGCCGACCCGTCTGGATCGGCATGCCCCGCAGGCCCACAATCACACCATGCCCCGCCCCACGATCACCGGCATTTCCTCGATGGCCACGCGCGCTCTGCTGGCCGAGTTGGTGGCGGCCTATGGGGCGCCGGTGGCGATCGAATCCATGGGCGGTGTCGATGCCGCCAAGCGCGTGCAGGAAGGCGTTGCCTTCGACGTGGTCGTGCTGGCCAGCGACGCGATCGACAAGCTCATCGCAGCGGGCCGTGTGGTTGCCGGCAGCAAGGTCGATCTGGTGCATTCGGGTGTGGCCGTGGCGGTGAAGGCTGGCGCTGCGCAGCCCGACATCGCTTCGGAAGAAGCCGTCAAGCGCGCCGTGCTCGCCGCGCCGACCCTGGGCTACTCCACCGGCCCGAGCGGCGTGCAACTGGCGAAGTTGTTCGAGCGCTGGGGCATTGCGCAGCAGATCGCACCGCGCGTCGTGCGGGCGCCGCCGGGGGTGCCGGTGGGCACGCTCGTCGCTCGCGGCGACGTCGCGCTGGGCTTTCAGCAGTTGAGCGAGCTGATGAGCCTGCAAGGCATCGACGTGCTCGGCCCGTTGCCGCCCGCCATCCGGATCACGACCACGTTTTCGGCCGGCGTTTGCTCTGGCTCGACCCAACCCGACGCAGCGCGCGCGCTGCTCGCCTTCCTCGCCTCGCCCGAAACGGCGGCCACCAAACAACGCCACGGCATGGAGCCCGCATGATCATCGACATCCACGGCCACTACACAACGGCGCCGAAAGCGCTCGAGAACTGGCGCAATGCGCAGATCGCCGGTATCAAGGACCCGGCGGCGAAGCCCCGCGTCGCCGACTTGAAGATCACGGACGACGAGTTGCGCGAGACGATCGAAGCCAATCAACTCAAGCTGATGCGCGAGCGCGGCAGTGACCTGACGATCTTCAGCCCGCGCGCGAGTTTCATGGCGCACCACATCGGCGACTTCGAGGTGTCGAGCACCTGGGCGGCGATCTGCAACGAGCTCTGCTTTCGCGTCGCGCAACTGTTCCCGGCACATTTCATTCCGGCGGCGATGCTGCCGCAGTCGCCCGGCGTCGATCCGAAGACCTGCCTGCCCGAACTCGTCAAGTGCGTCGAGCAGTACGGCAACGTCGCCATCAACCTGAATCCGGACCCGTCGGGCGGCCATTGGACATCGCCGCCGCTGACCGACCGCGCCTGGTACCCGATCTACGAAAAGATGGTCGAGTACGACATCCCGGCGATGGTGCATGTCAGCACGAGCTGCAACGCCTGCTTCCACACGACAGGCGCGCACTACATCAACGCCGACACGACGGCTTTCATGCAACTGCTGCAGGGCGATCTGTTCAAGGACTTCCCGACGCTGCGTCTGATCATTCCGCACGGCGGCGGCGCTGCGCCGTACCACTGGGGCCGCTACCGCGGTCTGGCGCAGGAGATGAAGAAGCCGCTGCTCAAGGACCACCTGCTGAAAAACGTCTTCTTCGACACCTGCGTCTATCACCAGCCCGGGATCGATCTGCTGACGAAGGTGATCCCCGTCGACAACGTGCTCTTCGCCAGCGAGATGATCGGCGCGGTGCGCGGCATCGACCCCGAAACCGGCAACTACTACGACGACACGAAACGGTACATCGAAGCGAGCACGCAGTTGAGCGCAGCGCAGAAGCAGCAAATCTACGAAGGCAACGCGCGGCGCGTCTATCCGCGCCTCGATGCCGCATTGATGAAGAGAGGACTCTGATATGTATGAACTGGGCGTCGTCTATCGCAACATCCAGCGCGCCGATGCGCAAGTGGCCGACAAGCTGGCCGCCTTCGGCGCGTCCACCGTGCACGAGGCCATGGGCCGCGTCGGCCTGATGAAGACCTACATGCGCCCGATCTATGCCGGTGCGCAGGTCTCGGGCACCGCAGTGACCGTGCTGCTGCAGCCGGGCGACAACTGGATGCTGCATGTGGTGGCCGAGCAGATCAAGCCCGGCGACATCGTCGTCGCCGCGTTGACGACCGACAACACCGACGGCTTCTTCGGCGACCTGCTGGCCACCTCCTTCCAGGCGCGCGGCGCGCGTGCCCTGGTCATCGACGGCGGTGTGCGCGACGTGAAGACGCTCGCCGAGATGCGGTTCCCGGTATGGAGCCGCGCCATCAGCAGCAAGGGCACCGTCAAGGCGACGCTCGG
>JANMHY010000781.1:0-2093 GCA_031375525.1 Burkholderiales bacterium | reverse complement strand
GCAGCGCGCCGGCGTGCAGGCTCGCATTGGGGTCGCGAACGAAAGCCGCTGTGGCGATCTCGTGCGTGTTGGCGATGACGACGGTGCGGCCGTGCTTGACGGTGCCCAGCGCGTCGGCCGAGGCGCCGACGACCATATCGCACGCCAGCACGAGGTCGGCTTGCTGGGTGTCGATGCGCACCTGGTTGAGCTCGTCGGGCGTCAGTGCAAGGCGGACAAAGGACAGCACCGCGCCGCCTTTTTGCGCGAAGCCCATGAAGTCGAGCACCGAGGCCTGTTTGTGTTCGAGGTGCGTGGCCATCGTGATCAGCGCGCCGACGGTGACGACGCCTGTGCCGCCGACCCCCGTGACGAGCAGGTCGAACGGCCCGGTCCATCGCCAAGGCGCCGGTGACGAAATCGCCGCCAGTTCGCGCGCCACCGCGTCGGCGCTGATGCCCGAGCCGACACGCTTCTTCAGCACCGCGCCTTCGACGGTGACGAAGCTCGGGCAGAAGCCGTTGACGCACGAAAAGTCCTTGTTGCACGAAGACTGTTCGATCTGCCGCTTGCGGCCCCAGTCGGTCTCGACCGGAATCACCGACAGGCAGTTGCTGGCCACACCGCAATCGCCGCAGCCTTCGCAGACGCGTTGGTTGATGAAGATGCGTTGCGGCGGGTCCACCATCTCCTTCTTTTTGCGACGACGGCGCTTCTCGGCTGCACAGACCTGGTCGTAGATCAGCAGCGTCACGCCCTCGACCTCGCGCAGCTCGCGCTGCACCGCGTCCATCTCGGCGCGGTCATGGAACGTGGTGCCGCGCGGGAACTCGCTCTCGTGGCCGCGGTACTTGCCGATCTCGTCGGACACGACGACGACTCGCTTCGCGCCCTCGGCCTCGATCTGGCGCGCGATCCCCGGCACGCTGATCTGGCCGTCCACCGGCTGGCCACCGGTCATCGCCACCGCGTCGTTGTAGAGCAGCTTGTAGGTGATGTTCGTGTTCGCGGCGATCGCTTGTCGAATGGCGAGCAGCCCTGAGTGAAAGTAGGTGCCGTCGCCCAGGTTCTGGAAAACGTGCTTCTCGGTCGTGAAGCGCGAGTGCGCCGCCCAATCGACGCCCTCGGCGCCCATCTGGATCAGGCCGCTCGTGTCGCGCTCCATCCAGCTCGCCATGACGTGGCAGCCGATGCCGGCCTGTGCGCGCGAACCCTCGGGCACTTTGGTGCTGCTGTTGTGCGGGCAGCCGGAGCAAAAGTACGGTTGTCGCTTGACGGCATCGGCGTCGTTCGACAGCAGCGACGGCATCGTGAAATCGACCACGAGGTGACGTCGGTCAAGCGCTGGGTTCAATCGCGCCAGCCACTCGGCGACGACGGCCATGATGCGTGACGGCCGCAGCTCGCCGAGCGCTGCGATCAGCGGCCGGCCTTCAGTGTCGGTCTTGCCGGCCGAACTCTTGCCAGAAATACGCGGCCGCTGCTCGTTGGGCAGCGCGTACAGCAGCTCCTTGATCTGCCGCTCGACGACGGGGGCCTTTTCTTCGATGACAAGGATCTCTTCGAGGCCGTCCGCAAATTCGAGCAGTCGCGTCGGCTCCAGCGGGAAGACAAGGCCAACCTTGTAGACACGCACGCCAGCAGCAGCCAGGGCATTCGGGTCGAGCGCCAGGCGGCGCAGCACTTCCATGAAATCGAAATGCGCCTTGCCGACGGTGACGATGCCCAGCGTCGCCCGCGGGCTCGACACGATGTGCTTGTCGAGCGAGTTGAGTTTTGAGAACGCGCGCACCGCGTCGAGCTTCAACGCCAAGCGCTCTTCCAAGGCGAGCGACGGCAGATCGACCGATCGCACATGCAGCGACTGTGGCGGCGCAAAGTTCACCGGCAGCGTGAAGTCCACCGGCACCGCGTCTAGGTCCACCGTCATGCCGGACTCGACGACCTCGCTGATCGCCTTGAATCCCACCCATGCGCCCGAGAAGCGCGACAACGCCCAGCCGTACAAGCCGAACTCCAGGTATTCGGCGACGTTGCCCGGGTGCAGCACCGGCATGCTCCAGGCCTGCATCGCCAGGTCGCTCTGATGCGGCATCGACGATGAGACGCAGCCA
>JANMHY010000768.1:0-1897 GCA_031375525.1 Burkholderiales bacterium | reverse complement strand
TTCATCGCCGCCAGGCCCATCGCGGCCCACGACTCGTAGAACGCGGCCGTCTTCTCCGCGCTCATCTGCTTGAACTCCTTGCGGTCGCGCGCGCTCGGATTCGGCCCGGCCGTGGCCATGCGGCCGACGCGGTGCGCAATGACCTGAGGCACGGCCATCGACAGGCCGAGGGCTTGTTGAGCGAGTTTGCGTTGGGCGCGTGACGGCATGGTGAATCTCGTAGCGGTTGAATCAACGCACTCTAACGCCGCGTCGCCAGCGCGATGCCGGCCAGCACCAACACCGCACCGGCGAAGTGGAATCGCTCGATGCTTTCGCCGAGCACCAGCCACGCCGCGAGCGCCGCATACAACGGCCCGAAGTACAGCACCATGCCGACACGCGCCGCACCGAGCACGCGCTGCATGTGCGAGTAGGCGCCGTAGGCCGCCGCGCCGGGGATCAGCGCCGACGCGAGCACGAGCGCGACGCTTTTCCACGACAGCGTCGACGGCCACCACCACAGCGCTTCGACGACGGTGAACGGCACGAGCACGACGACACCGCCGCAGGCGATCAGCGTCAGCCGCGCCAGCGCGCCGAACGCCGACGGCCAGGCGCGCAGCAGCAGCGAGTACGCCGCCCAGCAGACCATCGCCACGGCGATCCAGGCGTCGCCACTGTTGATCTGCACGTCGGCCAGCGCCTGCCACTGGCCCTTGATGATGATGTGCAGCACGCCGCCGATCGACAACGCGACGCCGAGCCATTGCCTGACGCCGAAGCGCTCGTGCAGCCACAGCGCCGAGGCCAGCGCGATCAGCACCGGCGAGCCGGCGTAGATGAGGCCGATGTTGACCGCCGTCGTGCTGCGCCCGCCGACATAGACAAACGCGCCGCAGACCCACATGCCCAACGCGCCGAGGACGATGAAGTGCCACGCCTCGCCCTTGATGTGGGCGCGCTTGGCGACGATCTCGCGCCAGCAAAAAGCGCCGAGCAGCGCCGCGGCCACGGCCCAGCGGCCGAGGGCCAGCATGTGCGGCGCGATCACGCCGGGCGCCCAGCGCGCGACCAGGTAGTTGACGCTCCACAACGCCGGCGCGATGAACAGCAGCGTGATCGCCAGGCGTCGCTCGCCGGCGCTGAACTCGCTCACAGCGGAAATGGCGCGCCCTCGGTCGGCGCGCCGAACAGCAGGCCCTGCAGTTGCTGGCAGCCCAGGCCGACGAGAAACTCGCGCTGGGCTTCGGTCTCGACGCCTTCGGCGATGACCTCGAGGCCCAGGCTCGCCGCCAGCATGACGATCGCGCGCGCGATGGCCGCGTTGCCGGTGTGCTGCGGCAGGCCATGGACGAAGCTGCGGTCGATCTTGATGCGGTCGATCGGCAACTGGTTCAACGTGCCGAGCGAGGAGTAGCCGGTGCCGAAGTCGTCGATCGCCACGCGCACGCCGATCGCCCGCAGCTCGCCAAGCGTGGCCCGCACCGCATCGACGTCGTCCATCAGCATGCGCTCGGTGATCTCGACTTCGAGCAGGCGGCCGGGCAGGCCAGCCTCGGCCAGCGCCGCCTTCAGGCCCTCGGCAAAGCCCGGCTCGCGCAGTTGCAGCAGCGACAGGTTGACGCTCACCGGCAAATCGCGTCCGGCGTCGCGCCAGCGCCGCGCGGCGCGCGTGGCTTCTCGCAACACCCAATCGCCGATCGGCACGATCAGGCGATGCTCCTCGGCCAGCGGGATGAAGCGATCGGGCTCGACCAGGCCGCGCGTCGGATGCTGCCAGCGGATCAGCGCCTCGCAGCCGACGAGCGCGCCGTCGGCCGCGCGCACCTGCGGCTGGTAGTGCAGCACGAACTGCTGCTGCGCGATCGCCGCGGTGAGCTGCGTTTCGAGTTCGAGCGCCGCCAGCGCGCGCTGG
>JANMHY010000765.1:0-1524 GCA_031375525.1 Burkholderiales bacterium | reverse complement strand
TGGAAGGCGATCGGCGCGGCGCACGCGTCGGCCCTGGTCAAGATGAGCACGCCGGTGCTGACGCGCCTGGTGCAGGACGCCGTGCAGCACCAACAGCCGCAGCGCGCCGGGCACTTCCGCCCCAAGCTGCGCTACGCGCACCAGGGTGGACAGAACCCGCCGATCGTGGTCGTGCACGGCAATTCGCTCGAACACATCACCGACAGCTACAAACGCTTTCTCGAAGGCCGCATCCGCGAGCACTTCAAGCTCGTCGGCACGCCGCTGCGTGTCGAGATGAAGAGCTCACGGAACCCTTTCGACGACAAGGGTTCATAAGGGACTCATCCGCAGCTACTGCGCTGTGATAACGTTCCGGCTGTCATCCAACACGGAGTCAATATCGTGAGCAACAAAGGGCAACTCCTACAAGATCCGTTCCTGAACCTGCTGCGCAAGGAGCATGTGCCGGTCTCGATCTATCTGGTCAACGGCATCAAGCTGCAAGGTCAGATCGAATCCTTCGACCAGTACGTCGTCCTGCTGCGCAACACCGTGACGCAGATGGTCTACAAACACGCCATCTCGACGGTCGTGCCGGGTCGCGCGGTCAACTTCCACGCCGTGGAGCAGAGCGACGCGCCGGCCGGCGGCAACGGCAGCAACTGACGAGCGGCCGAACGCCACGTCTTGAGTTCCGAGTCGCACCACCGTTTCGACGCCGACCGCGTCGTGCCCACGCCTGCCGTTCTGGTCGGCGTGGACTTCGGCCCGGGCTCGTCGTTCGATCCGACGCTTGACGAGCTGGCGCTGCTGGCGCAGTCGGCCGGTGACGATCCGGTCGTGCGCATCACGGCCAAGCGCAAAGCACCCGACGCAGCGCTGTTCGTCGGCTCCGGCAAGGCCGACGAGATCAAGGCCGCCGTGCAAGCGCATCAAGCCCGCGGCGTCATCTTTGACCAGGCCTTGTCGCCGGCGCAGCAGCGCAACCTCGAACAACACCTCGGCGTGCCGGTGGCCGACCGCACGGCGCTGATCCTGGACATCTTTGCCGCGCGCGCACAAAGCCACGAGGGCAAGCTGCAGGTCGAGCTGGCGCGGCTGCAATACCAGGCGACTCGCCTGGTACGGCGCTGGACGCACTTGGAGCGCCAGACCGGCGGCATCGGCCTGCGCGGCGGCCCGGGCGAGGCCCAGATCGAACTCGACCGGCGCATGATCGGCGAGCGCATCAAGACCGTGAAGTCGCGCTTGGAGAAAGTCAAGAAGCAGCACCAGACGCAGCGCCGCGCGCGCGAAAAAAGCGGCGCGCTGCGCGTCTCGCTGGTCGGCTACACCAACGCCGGTAAATCGTCGCTGTTCAACGCGCTGACCAAGGCCCGCACGCTGGCCGCGGATCAACTGTTCGCGACGCTCGACACGACGACGCGGCAGATGTGGCTGGCCGAGGCCGGACGGTCTGTGGTGCTGTCCGACACCGTTGGCTTCATCCGCGACCTGCCGCACAAGCTGGTCGAAGCTTTTCGCGCCACGTTGTATGAAGCC
>JANMHY010000754.1:0-4782 GCA_031375525.1 Burkholderiales bacterium | reverse complement strand
CTCGACGACCTGAACCTCGACCCGCGCGAGCGGGTCGCCGCCGGCCTCGGCACCCGCGTCATCCAGGCGCAGCAGGACGAGCTCGTTGCGCAAGCGTGGGCGCAGGCCGGCGAAATCGCCGCGGCCAACCAGCGACGGCGGCAGACGCAACTGGCCGCCGCCGTCGGCGCCCAACTGTTGCTGCGCCACGTCGCGCCGTTCACGCAGGGCGCGCCGGGCCAGGACGATGTGCTGTGGCGCCTGGCCGCACCGGCGCAGGCGCGGCTGATACTGAAGCGGCCCGATGGCAGCTCGTCATCGATGCTGTCGATGGTCGCGCAAACCAGCGCCGCCGCGGCGACGCTGGCCGCGCCGATGCGCCGCCTGACGCGCAACCGCGGCGCACTGGCGCGGCGCTCGGCTCTGCTGCGAAAGAAGGTCGGTGCGGCCGCGGTCAGCACGCCGTTGACCGGCCAGTTGTTCATCGCCTTCGCCCAACCGGGGTTGATGTTTCACACGCTGCCGCCGGCTCGAAGCTTCGTCAGCGTCGACGACGTGTCGCTGCGCATGGCCGCGCCGAATGCGAACCTGCTGTTCGCAAACATGACCGACGTGGCCGTGGCCACCGCGCCGCGGCGGCCGGCGTTCACGATCGGCGCCGAGCCGTTGCTGCTGCATGTCATCGGCGTGCCGGCGACGACCTTGACGCCGCGCCGCCCGCCGGTGGGCGACGGCCCGGCGGACCCGCCCGACCTGCCGGTGGATCCGGGCGATCCCCCGCCGCCGCATCCACCGCATCCGCCGCCCGTGGACAGCGCCGATGCCGCCGCGTTTCGCGCCGCGGCGCGGCGCCATCTTCAGCTCACCAACCCGGCGCCGCTGCCGATCTTCGTCGGCCCGTTCGTGGTGCTGTCGCAGTTGCTGACGACGCAGCGCTTCAACGTGCAAGCGCAGCTCGACCCCGGCCCCGCGCTGCAGCTTCGCCTGCAGGCCACGGTGACATCGCCCGAGGCCACTGCCACGCCGCCGATCAGCGGCGCGCTCGGCGCGGTGCCGCGCTATGCGATGCCGGCCTCCGAAGCGCTGGCGCGGCTGTCGCAGGACTGGCTGCTGCCGGGGCTGCACAACGTGCCGGCCGACACGGTGGCGCTGCTCGAAACGAACACGCGTTTCATCGAGGCCTTCATGCTCGGCCTGAACGTCGAGATGACACGCGAACTGGTCTGGCGCGACTTCCCGCTCGCCCACGAACTCGGCACCTACTTCGAGCGCTTCTGGCGCGCCGCGCGCGCCGGCACGCCGGCCGACATCGCGCCGATCATCGATTGGGGCACGCGCCGCCTCGGCAAGAACGCACCGGTAAATGCGCCCGTCAAGCCACTGGTGCTGCTGCTGCGCAGCGCCTTGTTGCAGCGCTACCCCGGCACCGCCGTCTATGCCGTGCGCGGCGTGGCCGACGGCGCGAAGCGCAAGCCGCCCGAAGGCGCCGGCGAAGAAAAAGCGCCGCTGTTTCGCGGTGCGCTCGAACCCGACGTCAGCTTCTTCGGCTTCGACCTCGACGTGAACGAAGCCATCGCCAACCCCGGCTGGTATTTCGTGCTGCAACAGCAGCCGACCGAACCGCGCTTCGGCTTCGACGAGGCGGTGGACTTTGCCGGCGCCGGCCATGTCAGCGTCAACGTGCGGCCGAGCGGCATGGCCTTGCCGGCGACGACGCCGTGGGCGGCCAACGCGGCGCAGCTCGCACATGCGATCCGGCAATTGCCGGTGCGCGTGATGATCCACGCCAGCGAGCTGCTGCCGCCACAGGCCGCAGCACCGGCACTGACGACGCCGGCGCCACCCGTGCCACCTGCTCCGACCCCGCCGCGTCCGCCCCGCCCGCCGCGCCCGCCCGTGGTCGGCCCGCTGCCGATAGGGCCGGCTGTCAAGCGCGCTCGCAAGCGCGCCCCCAAGTAGGACCACGATGGCACTGCCCCTGCCCCCGATGGCCACGCTGCTGGCGTTTGCGCCGCAGACCGTGCCGAACGAACTGGCGGCGCCGTTGCTGCCGGGCGACCAGCCGCTGGCGCTGTTGCCGGTGCGACTGGAGACGCGCTTCTTTGCGCAGGCCGACGGCACGCAGCAGTTGCGCATCCGCGTCTTCCCGGACCAGATCCATGTCGATGCGCACGAGCGCGAGCTGACCGCCGACGAGATCGAGTGGGGCCAGCACTTCTGGCAGCAGACCTGGCTGGCCGGCGCCGACGAGACGAAGCAGCGCGCTGCCTGGCAGCAACTCGCCGATCGCTTCGACGCCGAGCGCGCGGCGTGGATCGCGCGTGTGCTGAAACCCATCAATGCGCCCGGACCCAATCCGGCCCAGCCCGGCACGCCGCGCTTCCCGGCCGTGACGCCGCGCCCCACTGGCGCGGCCGGCGGCTGGAGCCAGACGCCCGTGGCGCGGCTGATGCCGCAGCGCTGGTTCGCGGTCGCGCGCGCACGCGGCCAGGTCATCGCCCACGCGCAAAGCCTGCCGTTGGCGCGCGCGCCGGCGCTCGGGCCAGCCGTCTCCGGTCCCGCCACGCCGCCCGGCAACGAGGGCGACCTGGCCATCGACGCCGGCATGCGCTGGATGGTCGACTTCGCCACCGCCGAGCAGGAAGGCATGGCGCTGCGCATGACGCTGTCGGGCCCGGCGGCGCAAGCCGGCATCGACATGCTGATGGTGTTCGGCGTCGATACCGCATCGACCGACGCGCAGGGCAGCAGCGAACTCGCCAGGCTGCTCGATGCGCACCAGCACAGCGACGGCCTGGCCTTCGTCGCCGTCGCGACGCCGACCAACAACACCGTCGAAGAACCTTCGGGGCGAAGCAGCGCCGACCCCGGCCACGCGCGCAGCTACGACGCGCAGTGGCGCGATGCATTGACGAGTCTGGCGCCGCACAGCCAGGCCGAGCGTCTGGCGCGCGCGCTCGGCGTCGATGCAACGACGGGACTGGCCTGCCTCGGCACGCTCGAAGGTGCCGCGGCCACCGAGCAGCTCGACGCGCGCCAGATGGCCGCAGCGCTGTGGCCCGCGACCTGGGGCTATTACCTCGCCCACCTGATCGGCCTCGATGGCACCGGCCTCACGCCCGAGGCGATCGAATGGGCGCGCCAGCATTTCATTGCACAAGTGCGGCCGTTCGGCCCGTTGCCGACGCTGCGTGTCGGCCGCCAGCCCTACGGCGTGCTGCCGGTGACCCTGCTCGGCGACTGGACGCCGCGCGCTGCCGACGACCCCGATGCGAACCGCCAATTGCGCCTGCGTGACCTGCTGGTGACGCTGCGCGACCGCCTCTGGCGCGCGCGCATCGACAGTGTGCCGCGTGTCGGCCGCACCGGCAGCAGCAACACCGACGCCGAACTGGCGTCGGCGATGCAGACCGACGGCATCAGCGCGTCTTACCGACGGCGGCATCTGTTCGGGCCGCGCTATCTGCAGCACCTGCGCAGTTTTCTCGGCGTCGATCCGACGGCGACCGGCTGGTGGGCAACGCACGATGCGCTGACCTTTCCGGTGCTGCAGCAACTGGGTTTCACCTGGCGGCCGCGCATCGCTGCCGCCGCTTTCGCGCCGACGGCCACGGCAATGAGCGGGCCGCTGGTGCAAGGCACCGAGGCCGCATTCATCCAGGCTCTGCTCGCCTCGCCGCCGCTGCAGCCGCAGGGCGCGAACCCGCCGCTGGCCACCGACGCGCACTCGCTGCTGCAAGTGCTTCTGCGCCACGCGCTGCAGCTCGAGTACATGGCCGCTGCGACGCGCCTGGCCAACACCGGCGCGCGACGCGACGTCGAGCTGATGAACTTCAATGCGCAGACGCAGGTCACGACCTGGCGCGAATTGCTGGCGAGCAAGCCTGCCGCCACCGGCACGCAGACGATCGGCGAGTTCCTGCTCTCGAGCGCCGGCCTGCAAAGCCCCGCCGCCGCATCACTGCGCGCGTGGCGTGACGCGCTTGCGCATGTCGGCACGCTCGACGCGGACACGCTGCGTCGCCTGCTCGCCGGCACGCTCGACCTGTGCTCGCACCGGCTCGACGCCTGGATCACGTCGCTGGCCACGCAGCGCCTCGACGCGATGCGCAGCGTGCGCACCAGCGGCCTGCGCACCGGCGCGTATGGCTGGGTGCTGAACCTGCGCCCGCTGCCCGCGGCTGCGGCGTTGCCGACGCCGGCCGGTGAAAGCGGCCCGGTGTTCGCGCTGCCCGACGACCCGGGCTTCCTGCACGCACCGTCGCTCGAACAGGCGCAGACCGCCGCGCTGCTGCGCAACGGCCACCTCGGCAAGGCCAATCTGCAAGCCCAGGGCGCGTTCGCGATCGACCTGTCGTCGCGGCGCGTGCGTCTGGCCGAACACCTGCTCGACGGCGTGCGCCAGGGCCAGCCACTCGGCGCGTTGCTCGGCTACCGCTTCGAGCGCAGCCTGCACGAGCGACGGCTCGACACGTACATCGAACGCTGCCGCGCGCTCGCGCCGCTGGTCAGCGCCGACGCGCCGGCGCCGTCCGCAGCGAGTGAAGCGCTCGCTGCGAACCGCGTCGTCGATGGTTTGCTGCTGCACCAGTTGTGGAAACAGTTCTTGCCAGGCGGGGCGCCGTCCGACTCGCCATTCCTCGTCTGCGCAGCGGCCTTGCGCGAGCTCGACGAAGCGATCGACGCGCTGGGCGACGCGGTGGTCGCCGAGAGCGCATACCAGACGGTGCGCGGCAACACCGTGCGCACCGCGAGCACGCTGGCCGCGATTGCGCATGGCGAGGCGCCGCCGCCGGAGCTCGA
>JANMHY010000748.1:0-3497 GCA_031375525.1 Burkholderiales bacterium | reverse complement strand
GCCGGCCTTGGCCGCGAGCGCGTGGTTGCCGGCGAGCAGCGCTACCGCGGCGCCGGACAGCACGCCCGTGGATCGTCCGAGGAACAGGCGGCGCGCCGCGATCGGGGTGGGCATCAACAGGAAGGACATGGTGATCTCTCGACTTGGATCAATGGGTCAGGGTGAATCAGGTCCAAGACTCGCGTTCAGCGGCCCGCCGCGCCAGCACGCCGGCAACCATGCGGTCGCAGCGCCTGCCGTCGAAGGCGAACGCGTCGCCGAGCGTCAGATCGACGTCGCGCGACAGGCCTTCGCGCAGCAGGCCACGGGCGCGGAAGAAGCGCGTGCGCACCGTGGCCTCGGGCAGCTCGAGCATGGCGGCGACTTCTTCGACGCTCAGTTCTTGCACCGCACGCAGCATGAACACGATGCGAAACGCCTCGGGCAAGGTGTCGATGCGCGCTTCCATCAGGCGGCGAATGTCGGCGCGCATCGCCATCTGCTCGGGTTGCTGGTCGGCATCGTCGGCGACGCGTTCCTCGATCGGGGCATCGTCGTCCATGCTCGCGTCCATCGGAATCACCTGCGCGCTGCGCCGGCGCAGCCGTCCGAGCGCTTCATTGATGACGATGCGCACCAACCAGGTCGAGAGCTTCGAGTCGGCGCGAAAACACGCCAGCGCGCGCCAGGCGCGCAGATAGCTCTCCTGCAATGCGTCTTCGGTTTCGGCGTCGCTCTTGAGGATGCTGCGCGCGGTGCGAAACAGCAGCCGGTTGTGGCGCCGCATGATGGCTTCGAAGGCCTCGTCATCGCCCTGGGCGGCGCGCCCGGCGAGTTCGGCGTCGGACGTCGCCGGCGTGACGGTTGGCCCTCCGGGGATGTGGGGGGAGGCGGAGTGGGCGAGGGCGGCTGCGGCTTGCATGGTGTGGTCTCCTGGGCATTCGATGGCGCGGCGGCGCGCGCCGTTCCCGCAGCTTGTCAATAGCCGTAGAAGGCTTCGCTGCGGATGTCGGCGTCGTTCACGGCGGCGTCGTTGAGCATCAGGCGCAAAGCCTCAGCCATCGCGGGCGGGCCGACGACGTAGTAGATCGGTCGCGTCAGGTCGGCCGTGGCGCGCGCCAACAGCGGCTCGTCGATCGGGCCTTGCGATCCGGTCCAGGGTTCGCTGGACTGGCTCATCGCAGTCATCGTCGCCATCAGCGTGAAGTGCGGGTGCTGCTGTTCGAGCGCCTGCAACTCGCGCAGGAAGGCCGCGTCCTCGGGCCGGCGATTTGAGTAAAGCAGGACCATGCGCTGTGTCAGGCGGTCATGGGCCGCCTGGCGCAGCATGCTGAGGAAGGGTGTGATGCCGATGCCGCCGGCGATGAAGACCGCCGCGCGCGTGTGGTCCGTGTGCAGGGTCAGCGATCCGAACGGGCCTTCGATGGCAACGCCGGCGCCGATCGGCAAAGCGCCGAGCGCGCGCTTGAACGCGCTGTCGCGCATGCGCGTGGCAATGACGAGTTCGCCTTCGAACGCTGCGCTCGCGATCGAGAAGGTGTGGCGTGAGCTCTGTGCGTCGCTGTCCGCAGGCCCGGGCAGCACGACATCGATCGCCTGGCCAGGCAGGAAGGCAAAGCCGGCGGGCTTGTCGAAACGGAAAGCCAGCGTGCCGTGGGCGACCGGATCGCGTGCGCGCAGCGTCGTTGATTGGGTGGTCATGCGGGACTCCTGTCGATCGAACCCGATCTCTTGGATGCTGCGATCGCGCGGCGCATTCCCGGCTCTCAGACTTCGATCGTCAAGCCCGGGTCGAACAGCGGGTTCTCGTTGACGCCGTCCTTGGCGTAGCCGCGCGGGTTGCAGATGACGCGGGTGCCGCGCAGGTCGTAATCGAAGCTGTCGTGGGTATGGCCGTGAATCCACCAGCGCGCGCGCTCAGCGCCGACCAGGTGCTCGGCATCCGAAACGAAGCAGGCGTTCAGCACCGAGTCCGCAAAGCGCGGGTGGATGCTGCGCGGCGACGGTGCGTGGTGGGTGATCACCACCGTCGGTCCGGCATGCGCCGTGTCGAGCTGGGCGTCGAGCCAGGCCGCATGGCGTGCGAAGCGTGCGGCGGCATCGGCGGGCGTGAACAAGGTGTCGCCGTCGCCACCGCGGATGCGGCTGAAGTCGCGCATGAAGCGCTGGGCGGCATCGACCGCGAGCTGCTTCGGTGCGCCATCGCCCTGCAGCAGGAAGTCGGTCCACAACGTGCTGCCGAGAAAACGCACGCCGTCGATGACGAGCTCACCGTCGTCGAGCAGATGGATTTGCGTGCCGGCGCAAAGCTGTGCGAGCTCGGCGGCCGTCTCGTCGATGTCGCCGCCGTAGAACTCGTGGTTGCCGAGCACGTAGAGCACCGGCCTGTCGAAGCGCAGGGCCCAGGCTGCGGCCAGGCGCGGCGGCCCGATGTCGCCGGCCAGCACCACCACGTCGGCGTCGGTCAAGGGCCGCTCCATGTCGTGGACACCGAGGTGCAGGTCGGACAGGACATGAACTTTCACGACGGCGAACCTATCACAGCGTGATATAAATGAACGCAGCAGGGTCTATCGTCAACATGTCCAGACGCACGATGTCCAAAGCCGAGTTCGAGGTGCTGGCGGCGTTTCGCTACCAGCTGCGGCGCTTTCTGCGCTTCAGCGAGGAGCTGACGCGGCGCCACGGCGTCACGCCGCTGCAATACCAGTTGATGCTGCAAGTCCGGGGCTTTCCGGGCCGCGACTGGGCCACCGTGGCCGAACTGGCCGAGCGCCTGCAGGCCAAGCACCACGGTGTCGTTTCCCTGGTGTCGCGATGCGAGGCGGCCGGGCTGGTGCGCCGCGGCGCCAGCCGCGGCGACCAGCGCCGGGTCGAGGTCCATCTGTCGGCGGCCGGCCGGCAATGCCTGGAGCGCCTGGCGCGCTTGCATCGCGATGAACTGCGCTCGGTGGCGGGCGGCTTCGTCGTGCCGGGCTTGGCCGACGTGGCCACCGCGCTGACCGCGCCGAGGCCGCGATGAGCCGCGCGCTGCCAGGCCACACCTCGCCCGCAGCGGGTTTCGAAGCGCCGTTGGCGATGCTGTCGGCCTGCCACGGGCGCATCGAACAGCAGTGCAGCACGCTGCGCCGGCTGGTCGCGCACCTGGCCGGCCACGGCGCCGACGCCGCGGCGCGCGACGCTGCGGCCGGCGTGATGCGCTACTTCGACAGCGCAGCGTTGGACCACCACGCCGACGAGGAGCGCGATCTCTTTCCGGCATTGATTGAAGCGATGGCCGGCTCGGACGCAGTGTGCCTGCGCGAATTGACGGCGAGCCTGGCGGCCGAACACCGCGAACTCGAAGCGCGTTGGCGTCGCGTGCGCGACGCACTCGCGCCGCTGGCGGCCGGCGCCGCGGCGACGCTGGCTGCCGGCGACGTCGAAGCGCTGGTGATGTTGTACGAGCGGCACATCGCGCGCGAAGAAGCCGAACTGTTGCCGATGGCTGCGCGGCTGCTCGGCGACAAGGAGCTCGA
>JANMHY010000680.1:0-5170 GCA_031375525.1 Burkholderiales bacterium | reverse complement strand
CGCGCTGTCCAACCTGATGGCCACGCCGACCGACAAGGGCCAGGGCACCTTCAACCTCGGCGCGTACAGCAACGCCAAGCTCGACGAGTTGACGCAGACGATCCAGAGTGAGACCGACCAGCCCAAGCGCAACGCGATGATCGCCGAGGCCTTCAAGCTGCACGCCGACGACATCGGCCACATCCCGCTGCACCAGCAGGCGCTGGCCTGGGCGATGAAGAAAAATGTGTCGCTGGTGCAGCTCGCGGACAACTTCATGCCGTTCAAGTACATCAGCGTCAAGAACGGCCCATGACCACGACGGCGCTGCAACGCTTCTTCGACGGCGACGTCTGGCACAGCTTCCGCAGCTCGCCGATGGCGATCGGCGCGGCGGTGGTGGCCGCGGTGTGCATCTTCAGCGCGCTGTTCGCACCCTGGGTGGCGCCGCACAACCCGTTCGATCTGGCCACGTTGGAGCTGTCGGACGCGCGGTTGCCGCCGGCGTGGGAAGACGGCGGCGAGGCCAAGTACCTGCTCGGCACCGACGACCAGGGGCGCGACATTCTCTCGGCCATCATGTACGGCGCGCGCATCTCGATGCTGGTTGGCCTGGCGTCGGTCGTGCTGTCGGTGATCGTCGGCGTCAGCCTCGGCCTGCTGTCGGGTTTCGTCGGCGGCAAGATCGATGCTTTCATCATGCGCGTCTGCGACGTCATGCTGTCGTTCCCGTCGATCCTGATCGCGCTCTTGATCGACGGTGTCGGCCGCGCGATGTTCCCCAACGCCCACGACACGCTGGCCTTTGCAGTGCTCGTGCTCGCCATCGCCTTGCCCGGCTGGGTGCAGTACGCGCGCACGGTCCGCGGCTCGACGCTCGTCGAGCGCAACAAGGAATACGTGCAGGCCGCACGCGTGGTCGGCGTGGCGCCGCTGCGCATCATGCGCAAACATGTGCTGCCCAATGTGATGGGGCCGGTGCTCGTGCTGGCGACGATTCAGGTCGCCACCGCCATCCTCACCGAAGCCACGCTGTCGTTCCTCGGCGTTGGCGTGCCGCCGACGCAGCCGTCGCTCGGCACGCTGATCCGCATCGGCAACGACTTTCTGTTCTCAGGCGAATGGTGGATCACGATCTTTCCTGGCTTGATGCTGGTGTTGATTGCGCTGTCGGTGAACCTGCTCGGCGATTGGCTGCGCGATGCGCTGAACCCCCGCCTCCAATGACTGCATTGCTCGAAGTCAAGAACCTGCGCGTCGAGTTCCCGTCGCGCCGCGGCACGCTGCTCGCACTCGACGACATCTCGTTTTCGATCGCGCCGGGCGAGATCCTCGGCGTCGTCGGCGAGTCGGGCGCCGGCAAATCGCTGACCGGCGCGGCGATCATCGGCCTGCTCGAACCGCCGGGCCGCATCGCCGGCGGCGAGATTCGCCTGGACGGCCAGCGCATCGACAACCTGCCGTACGAAGCCATGCGCAAGATCCGCGGCCGCCAGATTGGCGCGATCTTTCAAGACCCGCTGACGTCGCTGAACCCGCTGTACACGATCGGGCGCCAGTTGATCGAAACGATCCGCACGCACTTGCCGGTGAGCGAACAAGAAGCACGTGCACGAGCGATCAAGCTGCTTCAGGAAACCGGCATTCAAGGCGCCGAGCAGCGCATCGAGCAGTACCCGCACCAGTTCTCCGGCGGCATGCGTCAGCGTGTCGTCATCGCCCTGGCATTGGCGGCCGAGCCGAAGCTGATCGTCGCCGACGAGCCGACGACGGCCCTGGACGTGTCGATCCAGGCACAGATCATTTCGCTGCTGAAGCGCCTGTGCAAAGACCATGGCGCCGCGGTGATGCTGGTCACGCACGACATGGGCGTGATCGCCGAGACCTGCGACCGCGTCGCCGTGATGTACGCCGGCCGCATCGCCGAGATCGGCCCTGTTGCCGATGTCATCAACCGGCCGACGCATCCGTACACCGTCGGATTGATGGGCTCTATTCCCGCGAAGGACGAAGACCGCGAGCGCCTGACGCAGATCGACGGCGCGATGCCGCGCCTGAACGCGATTCCGAAGGGCTGCGCTTTCAATCCGCGCTGTCCGAAGGTGTTCGATCGCTGCAAGAGCGAACGGCCGGATTTGTTGGATGCCGGGGCGACGCGAGCGGCCTGTTGGTTGGTGGGCAAGACCGCATGACCGCGATCGTCGAAGTTACCGACCTCGCGAAAATCTTCGACGTCTCGGCGCCGTGGCTGAACCGCGTCATCGATCGCAAGCCGCGCCAGTTCGTGCACGCCGTCGATGGCGTCAGCTTCTCGATCGACAAAGGCAAGACGCTGGCGCTGGTCGGCGAATCGGGTTGCGGCAAGAGCACCGTCGCGCGCCTGCTCGTCGGCCTGTACAAACCGACGCGCGGCAATGTGCAGTTCAGCGGCGTCGACACGAAGACGCTCGACGCCGAGCAGACGCGCACCTTGCGCCGACGCATGCAGATGATTTTTCAGGACCCGTATGCGAGCCTGAACCCGCGCTGGAAAGTGCAGGGCATCGTTGCCGAGCCGATCCGCGAGCATGGCCTGGTCACCAACGACAGCGAGCAGCGCGCCAAGGTGGCAGATTTGTTGCGCTCGGTCGGTCTGGCGCCGGCAGACGCCGAGAAATTCCCGCACCAATTTTCAGGCGGCCAGCGCCAGCGCATCTCGATCGCGCGCGCGCTGGCGACACAACCCGAGTTCCTGGTCTGCGACGAGCCGACCTCGGCGCTCGACGTCAGCGTGCAGGCGCAAGTGCTCAACATCATGAAGGACCTGCAGCGCCAGCGCGGTCTGACCTACCTCTTCATCTCGCACAACCTGGCGGTCGTGCGGCATGTGAGCGATCAGGTCGGTGTGATGTACCTCGGCCGCCTGGTCGAGCTCGCCGACAAGCGCGAACTCTTCAGCCGCCCGCGCCACCCGTACACGCGCATGCTGCTCGATGCGATCCCCGACATCCACATGACCGGCCGCGCGCGCACGCCGGTGCAGGGCGAGGTGCCGAACCCGCTCAATCCGCCGACCGGCTGCGCGTTCCATCCGCGCTGCCCGCATGCGAATGCACGCTGCAAGTCGGAGCGGCCATCGCTGAACGCCTTTCAGGGCATCCGGATCGCGTGCCACGCCGTTGAAGAGGGTCGGATTTGAATGACGGCCCCCGGCCGCGGAGTACCGCGGCCACCCCCCCGCGGGGGTACGCGGGCCGGACGCTTGGGGCGGCCCGGCGCTGGCCCGCGTCAAGGAATCAGCTTCTCGTGCGCGAACAACTCGCGCACCGTCTCGCGCTCGCGGATCAGGTGCGCCTGTTTGCCATCGACCATCACCTCCGCTGCACGCGGGCGGCTGTTGTAGTTACTGGCCATTGTCATCGCGTAGGCGCCGGCCGACAGCACCGCCAGCCGGTCGCCGGGCTGCACCGCGAGCTTGCGGTCGCGGCCCAGCCAATCGCCCGATTCGCAGACGGGTCCAACGACGTCGTACAGCGTGGCCGTGCCTGCGCGCTGAACGCAGGGCACGATGGCCATCGTCGCCTGGTACAGCGCGGGGCGCAGCAGATCGTTCATCGCCGCATCGACGACGCAGAAGTTTTTCGGCGTGCCATGTTTGGTGACCAGCACTTCGGTCAGCAGCACGCCTGCATTGCCGACCAGCGAGCGGCCGGGCTCGAACAACAGCTCGCGCTTGCCGTGGCCGCGTGCGTCGATGCGCGCCAGCATTTGGCCGACGAGCACCTCGGCCTCGGGCGGCGTCTCGTCGGTGTAGGTGATGCCCAGCCCGCCACCGACGTCGATGTGGCGGATACCGATGTTCTCGGCCTCGATCGCTTCGATCAGGTCGAGCAGCCGCTCCAGGGCTTCGAGATAAGGGCCGATCTCGGTGATCTGCGAGCCGATGTGGCAGTCGATGCCGACCACCTCCAGCCCCGGCAGACGCGCCGCCTCGCGGTACGCGGTCACGGCCTCCTTGTGCGCGATGCCGAACTTGTTGCCTTGCAGGCCGGTCGAGATGTAGGGGTGCGTCTTCGGATCGATGTCGGGGTTGATGCGCAGGCTGACCGGCGCCTTGCAGTTCATCGCCCGCGCTTCTTCCGACAGCATGTGCAACTCGCCGAGGCTCTCGACGTTGAAGCACTTGACGCCGACTTCGAGCGCGCGGCGCATCTCGTCGGGCCGCTTGCCGACGCCGGAGAAGACGATTTTTTTCGGCTCGCCGCCGGCGGCGAGCACGCGCTCCAACTCGCCGACCGAGACGATGTCGAAGCCGCAACCGGCTTGCGCAAACGTCTGCAGCACGGCCAGCGACGAGTTGGCCTTCATCGCATAGCAGACGAGGTGGCGGCGAGCCGTCAGCGCGCGCGTGTACGAGGCCAGCGCATGGCGCATCGCGGCACGCGAATAGACGAACAGCGGCGTGCCATGCTGATGCGCCAGCGCATCGAGCGAGTGGCCTTCGAGTTCGAGCTGCGGGCCGCGCCAGGCGAGGAACGGTGAACCCGGCAGCACCGTCGGGGCACTCATCGCCCAGGCGCCGAGGCGGCGTTGGCGGGGGGCGGCAGCTTCAACGGGCCCTTTTGCCCACACGCCGACAGGTGCGATGCGGTCGTGACCACGAGGGCCGCCGCTACACTGAAACGTAGCCACTTTGTGCTCATGCGGACGATTCTAGAGGGCCCTTTCGCCATGACCGACGCCGAGTACCACCGCCTGGCCTTCGCCGTGCTGTCGCGCATCGAAGCCACGCTCGACGGCTGGCTGCAGAGCGACGCGATCGACATCGACTCGCAGCGCACCGGCGGCCTGCTCGAGCTGACGCTGCCGGCGGGCAGCAAGATCGTCATCAACACGCAGCCGCCGTTGCAGGAGTTGTGGCTGGCAGCGCGGGCCGGTGGCTACCACTTCAAGCAGGTCGATGGGCAGTGGCGCGACACCAAAGACGGCGTCGAGTTTTTCGAGCGGCTGTCGCGCGAAGCCAGCGCGCAAGCGGGCAAGCCACTGACCTTTAGGGCCTGTTAGCGCTATCGGAGCGCTCCGATAGCGCTAACAGGCCCTAGTTCTTGAACAGGTCGAGGATGCTCTTCTTCTCGTCTTCGGTCGGCGCCACCGGCGCCGGCGCGGCATCGAGCCCGAGGCTGGTCACGCCGGCGCCGTGGGCGTACTCCTC
>JANMHY010000648.1:0-2807 GCA_031375525.1 Burkholderiales bacterium | reverse complement strand
CCCGACGTGAAGTTGGTGCAAGACGCGATGTGGGACCCGTTTGAGTACTTCATCGCCCGCCACAAGGACGGCCTTTTGAAGACGGACTTCAAGACCGCGCTCGGCAAGGTGAGTTACCACATCCCCTGCCATGGCCGTGTGCAGAACATCGGCAAGAAGACCGAAGAGATGTTCAAGCTGGTCGGCAGCAAGGTCGAGGTGACGCTCAACACCGTCGAGCGCTGCTCCGGCCACGCCGGCACCTACGGCGTGAAGACGAAGTACCACGCGGTGGCGATGAAGATCGGCAAGCCGGTGTTCAGGGCGATGGCCAAGGACGAGCCGGACTTCATCAGCAGCGATTGCGCGCTGGCCGGCCACCACATTGCGCAGGGCATGCAGCAGGCGGGCACGCCGGCCAAGGCCCTGCAGCATCCTTTGAGTTTGATGCGACGCGCTTACGGATTGGAGTGAACATGAGCCAGCGCACGGCCGTTCCGAAACTGGCTCGCGCCCCCCTGGGGGGCCGGCGCCGCAGGTGCTTTGGGGGCAAATTCACATGACGATCGACCGCAAGAGCCTGATGACCCTCGAAGCCTATTCAAAGGCGCGCAAGACGATCCGCGCGGAAGCGATTGCGCACCGCAAGCTGCGCAGCGTCCATCTCGGCGAGCACATCACGCTGCAGTTCGAAGACGAGCAGACCATCCGCCGCCAGATCCAGGAGATGCTGCACATCGAAAAAATCTTCGACGAAGACGGCATCCAGAGCGAGATCGACGCCTATGCGGCACTGGTGCCCGACGGCAGCAACTGGAAGGCGACGCTGCTGATCGAGTACCCCGACCCGCATGAACGCAAGCGCGAGCTGGCGCGGCTGATCGGCGTCGAGGACCGCGTCTTCGTCGAGGTCGAAGGCCATGCGCGCGTGTACGCCGTTGCCGACGAAGACTTGGACCGCGAGACCGACGAGAAGACGTCTGCCGTGCACTTCGTGCGCTTCGAGTTCAACGACGCGCAGCGCGGGGCGATTCGCGCCGGCGCGGCGGTCAAGCTCGGTTGCGATCACCGCAACTACCCGTCGCATGTGCAGATCGCGGCGGAAACGCTGGCTTCGCTGGCCGGAGACCTGCGGCCCTAAACTGGCCGCATGAAACTGTCTCCGATCGTCGCCGGCACCTGGCGGCTGAACGAATGGAAGCTCGACACGCCCGGCCTCGTGCGCTGGATCGGGCAGGTGCTCGACCTCGGCGTCACGAGCTTCGACCACGCTGACGTATACGGCGGCTACAGCGTCGAAGCCGCGTTCGGCGACGCGCTGGCGGTGTCGCCGGCGCTGCGCGAGGGCATTCAGCTCGTCACCAAGTGCGGCATCAAGCTGGTCTCGCCGGCGCGGCCGTCGCATGCGGTCAAGCACTACGACACATCGCGCGCGCACATCACCGCCTCGGTGGAGAACTCGCTGCGCGCACTGCGCACCGACCGCATCGACCTGCTACTGATCCACCGCCTCGACGCGCTGATGGACTCCGATGAAGTGGCCGACACCTTTGCCGCGCTGCGCCGGCAAGGCAAGGTGCTGCACTTCGGCGTGTCGAACCACCTGCCGCCGCAGTTTGCGATGCTGCACCGGCGAATCGCTTTGGCCACCAACCAGATCGAGTTCTCGCCGCTGCAGATGGCGGCGCTCGGCGACGGCACGCTCGATCAGGCGACCGATCTTGGCTTGCCACCGATGGTCTGGTCGCCGTTGGCAGGCGGCCGCCTGTTCGGCGCCGGCGACGAGCAGGCGCAGCGTGTGTGTGCGGTGCTCGAAGCTCTGGGTCGGACGCGAGGTGTCTCGGCAGCGACGATGGCGTATGCGTGGATCCGCCGCCATCCATCGAAGCCGATCCCGATCACCGGCTCGGGCCGCATCGACGCGCTGCGCGAAGCGGTGGCGGCGCTCGACATTGAACTCACATCCGAAGACTGGTACTGCGTCTGGCAGGCCGGCATGAACCGCGAGGTCGCATGAACATGAATGACAAGAGCCCCTTCGGCCTGATCGGCCTGGCCGTGATGGGCCAGAACCTCGCACTCAACGTCGAGAGCCGCGGCTTCCAGGTCAGCGTCTTCAACCGCAGCGCGGCGCCGACGCGCGAGTTCATCGCTGCGCAGGCGGGCAAACGCTTCGTCGGCAACGAGACGCTGAACGATTTCGTTGCCAGCCTCGCCTCGCCGCGCACGATCATGCTGATGGTCAAGGCCGGCGCACCGGTGGACGCGGTGATCGAGCAGCTCGCGCCGCTGCTCGACCAAGGCGACATCGTCCTCGACGGCGGCAACAGCCTGTACACGGACACCGAGCGTCGCTCGGCCGCGCTCGCCGCAAAGGGACTGCGCTTCGTCGGCGCCGGCGTGTCGGGCGGAGAGGAGGGCGCGCGCAAAGGGCCATCGATCATGCCCGGCGGCCCGGCGAGCACCTGGCAGGTGTTGCAGCCGATCTTCGAGAGCATCGCTGCCAAGGTCGACGGCCAGCCGTGCGTGATGCACATCGGCGAAGGCGGCGCCGGCCACTACGTGAAGATGGTGCACAACGGCATCGAGTATGGCGACATGCAACTCATCTGCGAGGCCTACGCGCTGTTTGCTGCCGCGGGCATGAGCGCCGACGCGATGGCCGACGTCTTCGCGCAATGGAACGCGGGTGACTTGCAGAGTTATCTGATCCAGATCACCGCCGAGATCTTCAAGCAGCGCGATACCGAAACCGGCCAGCCGATCGTCGATGTGATCCTCGACAAGGCAGGGCAGAAGGGCACCGGCCAGTGGACGCTGATCAACGC
>JANMHY010000643.1:0-3125 GCA_031375525.1 Burkholderiales bacterium | reverse complement strand
GCGAGCGGCAATGTCGCCACCGAAGACGTGGCTTATCTGTTTGCGAGCATGGGCGTGCCGACCGGACTCGACTTCAACGCGCTGATGGCGCTGCGGGGGCAAGTCGGGCAGTGGCTCGACGGCGAGCTGCTGCACGGTGCGATCTGGCGCGCCGGTTTGCCGAAGACCCTGCGTCATGACGTCTCCGAAGTCGATACACAGATATATACTTCACCTGAGCCGATCCAGAGGGCAGCGCCATGACCAAGACAGCCAAGCTCTTCACCAATGGCGGCAGCCAGGCCGTGCGATTGCCGGCCGAGTTCCGATTCGAGGGCGATGTGGTCTATATCCATCGCGATCCGTCCAGTGGCAATGTGGTGCTCTCGGACCGCTCGCGCGCGGACTGGCGGCGTTTCATGGCGCTTCGCTCGCAGTTGCCACCGGTGCCCGAAGACTTTTTGGCCGACCGTGAGCAGCCGTCGGAAAAGCGCAATCCGCTCGCTGTGCGACCGCGGCGCAAGCGTTGATGCGCTTCCTGCTCGACACCAATGCTGTCAGTGTGGCGCTGCGTGGTCACACTGGGATCGACGCCAGGCTGAGCGAGTTGGAGGGCGGCGACTGGTGCATTTCGGCGATCACGCGAGCAGAACTGCGCTTCGGTGTCGCGCTCAAGCCAGAGGCCAAGCAGCTACCGCGTTTGGTGAACGCGTTCCTCGACGTGGCCGTCACGGCCCCCTGGGATGCCGCCGCGGCAGACACCCACGGCAGACTTCGCGCCGCGCTGCGCAAGGCGGGCACACCGATCGGTGACTTCGACGAGATGATCGCGGCGCATGCGCTTGCCCTCGAATGCGTGCTGGTAACCGATAACGTGCAGCACTTCAAGCGGGTCAAGGGTCTCAAGATCGAGAACTGGGTAAGGGCGTCATGAATCATCAAGCGCTCACCGGCCGAACGTCACAAACATCCCAGCCATTGGTTGGGCTGCGGGTCGTCGAGTTCACGCACATGGTGATGGGCCCGACCTGCGGCATGGTGCTGGCCGATCTGGGCGCCGAGGTCATCAAGGTCGAGCCTATCGACGGCGACCGCACGCGCACGCTGCTCGGTGCGGGCATCGGATTTTTTCCGCTGTTCAATCGCAACAAGAAGAGCATTCAGATTGATTTGACGACAGCTCAGGGTGCCGCCGCCGCGCGCAGACTCTGCGCGAGCGCCGACGTGGTGGCCGAGAACTTCAAGCCGGGCTCGATGGCCAAGTACGGGCTCGATCATGCGTCGCTGTCGAAGACCAACCCGAAGCTGATCTACGCCAGCTTGAAAGGTTTTCTGCCCGGCCCGTACGACCACCGCACCGCGCTCGACGAGGTCGTGCAGATGATGGGTGGCCTGGCCTACATGACCGGCCGGCCGGGCGATCCGCTGCGAGCGGGCTCGTCGGTCAACGACATCATGGGCGGGCTGTTCGGCGCGATCGCGATCCTCGGCGCGCTGATCCAGCGCGGCATCAGCGGCCGCGGCATGGAGGTGCAGTCGGCGCTCTACGAGAACAACATCTTTCTCGTCGGCCAGCACATGCTGCAGTACGCGATCACCGGCCAGCCGGCCGCGCCGATGCCGGCGCGCATCAGCCCATGGGCGATCTACGACGTGTTCACCGTGAAGAACGGCGAGCAGATTTTTCTGGCGGCGGTGAGCGATGGGCAGTGGCTGACGTTCTGCGACGCGCTCGGTTTTGCCGATCTCAAAGCCGACCCGGCGTTGAAACTCAACAACGACCGCGTGCGTGCGCGGCCGACGTTGCTCGCCGAACTCTCGAAGCGCTTGAAAGTGCACACCGCGGACGAACTCGCGCAGAAGATGGAAGCTGCCGGCCTGCCGTTTGCACCCATTCGCAAACCCGAAGAGCTGCTCGACGATCCGCACCTTTTGGCCACCGGCGGCCTGGCCGACATCCAGCTCACCGACGGCGAGCGGGCAGGAGCGACGGTGAAGACGACGCTGTTCCCGTTCACGCTCGATGGCCAGCGGCCGGGCGTGCGCTTGAACCCGCCCAAGCGTGGCGAGCACACGCGCGAGGTCTTGAGCGCCGTCGGGTTGAGCACAGGCGAAATCGACGCGCTGATCGAAGCCCATGCGGTGGCGTGAGACCACCTTCGTACAACCAGGAGACAAGCCGATGTTCATCAACACCACACGCCGCACGCTGCTCGCTGCCGCCCTGTCGTCACTGCTCGCCGCACCCGCGCTGGCGCAAGTCGGCGAGAAGACGGTCAAGTTCATCCTGCCCAACGCGACCGGCAGCGGCGTCGATGCGATCACGCGCGCCGCGCAGCCGGCGCTGGCCAAGGCGCTGGGCGCTGCGATCGTGGTCGACAACCAGCCGGGGGCCGGCGGCATCGTCGGCTTGCAGGCGCTGGCGAAATCGGCGCCCGACGGCACGACGCTGTCGATCGTCTCGAACAACGTCGTCATCCTGCCGAGCGTCTTCAAGAGCGTGCCGTTCGACATGCCGGGCGACTTCACGCCGATCGCGGTCATCGGCGCCACGCCGATCGTCATCGTCGTCAACCCGGCCAAGGTCAGCGCGACCAATCACAAGGAATTTGCGGCGCTGTTGAAGAGCAAACCGGGCGAGCTCAACTACGGCTCGGGCGGCAACGGCACGATCCTGCACCTCACGGGCGAGCAGTACGTCGGCGAAGTCGGCGCGACGGCGCGCCACATTCCGTACAAGGGCGTCGGCCCGATGGTCACGGACCTGATCGGCGGCCAGATCGACTTCGGAACGCTGGCGCTGCCGAGCGTGCAGCAGCACATCAAGAGCGGTGCGCTGCGCGCCATCGGCGTTGGCGGTGCACAGCGCACGCCGGCTGCGCCGGAGATCCCGACCATCGCCGAGCAGGGTTCGCCGAACTACGTCGTCGAGGCCTGGTTCGGCGTACTCGGCCCGAAGGGCATGAGCGCGGCCGATGTGAAGCGCGTGCACGAAGCGCTGGTGGCTGCGTTCAACGACCCGGCCGTGAAGGAAGCGATGACCAAGCAGGGCAACACGATCAACATCAGCACCAGCGAGGTCGCGCAGAACTACTTCAAGAGCGAGAAAGAAAAGTACGCCAAGCTGGTGAAGAAGGCGGGCATCG
>JANMHY010000622.1:0-3569 GCA_031375525.1 Burkholderiales bacterium | reverse complement strand
CCGTTGATGAGAAAACGCATCATCTGCATCGACAACTCGAGCTTGCGTTCGCTGGCGCCTTCGGTGCGGATCGGGTTGACTTTGGACAGCGTGGCCGGCAGCTTGGCGACGATGCGATCACCGGCCGTGACCGTCAGTTTGAGCACGTTGAACGCCATGCCCAGCGGCAGCCGCGACGAGCCCATGCCGGCCATCATCTGGCCCATGCCGCCCATGCCCGGCATGGCACCCGGTCCATCGGACGGTCCTTCGTTTTCCATCGGATCGAAGGCCAGGCTCTTCAGGAAGACATCGCTGCCCGGCGCCGCCTGGCCGGCGTCGAACAGCACGTCGAGGCGCTCGCCCGGCGCGAGAAAGGCCTCGGTCACGGTTTCGGGCCGCTCGATCAGGCCGCCGTCGGTGCCGATGACGATGAAGTCGAGCAGCTTGTCGCCCTGGGCGAAGGCCAGCCGGTAAATGCGCGCGTTGGAGCCGTTGAGCAGCCGCAAACGGTAGGTGCGCCGGGTGACGGTCTGCACCGCGTTGGGCGTCAGGTTGGCAAGCACGATGTCGCCCAGCCAGCCCATCATCGATTCATGCATGTTGGGCTGGTAGCGCAGCTTGCCCTGCGCGTCGAACTGCTTGTCCTGGATCACCAGCGGCAAGTCGGTCACGCCCAGGCGCAGATCGAGCGCTTGGGCCAGCTTGCGCTGGTCGTCGTCGTCGACCAGGAAAAAGCTCGCCAGGCCGTGGTAGGCCTGCGCGGCGGTGAGTTCGTGCGCATGGGTGTGGTACCAGTAGGTGCCGCCACGGTTGCGCACCGTGAAGTCGTAGTCGTAGCGGCCGCTGGGGGCGATGGTGCTGCCCGGATGGCCGTCCATGTTGGCGGGGGTGTGCAGGCCGTGCCAGTGGATGATGGTCGGCTGCGCGAGCGCGTTGTCCAGGCTCGCGGTGAAGCGCGCGCCGCTCTCGATGCGCAGGATCGGGTTCTGGAAGGCTTGGCCGGCCTGCTCCGTCTGGTAGAGCAGGAACGGTGACTCGCGCCCGGGCAGCAACGCAAAGCTCGCCGCCGTGGCGCGGATCTTCAGCGGCCCGGCGACATCGAGCACGCCGAACGGCCCGCTGCCCGCCGGGATGAACAGCTTGTTCTGAAAGTTCTCGGTGGCCACCGGATCGAAGGCGTAGTGGCGAAACGGCCCGCCGGCCAGGCCATTGCTGCCGCGCGATCGGTAGGCCATCCATGCCGCACCGCCGGCGGCGGCCGCGGCGGCCACGCCCGCGAACTGGAAGAGTTGTCTTCGCTGCATCAATCGGTCGCGCTGAGCAGCGCCTGTCGCACCCGCTCGAGCCGCTGCCGCACCTCGGTGGCGACGCTGGCGACTTCGGCGTTGCTGGTCATCTGCATCACCGCCACCGGGTCCATGAAGCCGACGACGATGTGACCCTCTGGCTGCTCGCGCACGACGACGTTGCAGGGCAGCAGCAGGCCGATGTCGGGCTCGGCCACCAGCGCACGGTGCGCCAGCGGCGGGTTGCAGGCGCCGAGGATGCGGTAGGCCTGCATGTCGAGACCGAGCTTGGCCTTCATCGTCGCCTGCACGTCGATGTCGGTGAGGATGCCGAAGCCTTCGGCCTTCAGCGCCCCGGTGACCGCGGCGATGGCCTCGTCGAACCCCATGTCTTGCAGCACGCACTGAAAGCCGTAGTTCGAAGGAGGCGGCACGGTCATCAGCCGTTGAAGCTGCGTCATGCTGTCGGCCTCACGGCGGGGCCCGGGCGTGGTGTCATGTCGGTTCTCCAAAGAAGGCAGGTGAGAGCCCGCGCGGGGACGCAGGTTCATGTGCGGACGGCGGGTGCTGCTGAGCATCGCGTTCGCAGCCGGGCGGTGTCTGTGCGCGAGCGCACCGACTCGAACGACGAGGCGCCGTTGGTCAGGGCGAGCCGGCAGCGCCAGGCCCTCAACGTGTCCAGCGCCAATCGCGAACCTCCGGAAGGTCATCACCACGCTCGCCGATGTAGAGCTGGCGCCAGACATGCGACGTCAGCAGGTAGTTCAGCGACGCGATCGGCTTTCGCCACGCAATCTGGTTGCAGACCTTGAGCCACTTGGCGTGCTGGTTGAACATCGAACCTGTGATGTGGATGAAGGCCTCGTAGCACGAGAACAAACCGTGGCATCACACGGCCGTCGGCGGCGAGGTGGTTGTCGCCCTCCTGCACGCCGTCCATCCACTGCTTGGCCGTCACTTCGAAGACAGGGTCCAGCCGGTTCGACGCCGTTTCATCCGGGCCGAAGATGCGCAAGTTGGCCGCTGCGAGATTGAGCTTCATCACATCGCGCAGGTATCGGCCCAACACGCGCGTCGCTTGCGCATCGACGGCGCCGGGTGCTGGCGCCGCCACGAGTTCGCGGCCCGCCAACAGGCATCCATCTTGCGCAGCGTCTCGGGGGTCAGTTCAGTGGGCATGGTGGGCAGTGTCGAGCGCGGGACTGGCTCGTGCACTGATGCAGCTCAAGGCGGCCGCGCGGACCGAAAGCGCCGCGCGCGATCGACCAGGCTCAGCATCTCGTCGGCAGCGTGCAGCGTCAGCCGATGCCGGGTAAAGCCCGGCCGTGGCGAGATGTGAACCGCCATCTCGCGCGCCAGCCGCAATTGATGCTCCGGCGCTTGTGCCAGCAACGCAATGACCAGGTTCTCCAGCGCGACGACGCGCACCCGCAGCTGCGCCAACTCGGTCTGTGTCGATTGCGGCGCACCGAAGCCGGCGCGTTTGGCGGTGCTTCTCATGGCGCATCGTGGCCCGGCGAGGCCGCGCGATCTGTGCGCTGGCGAACACAGTGCGATCACGCCGGCCACGGGTTGGATCCAGCGCGGTGTTGCAAGACATTTCCTACTCGCCGGCGACATCAAGAGCGCTGCGCGCTCGCGCGTGCTTGTGTCAGGATGGGTCATGTGTTCAGACAACCTCCCCGTTGATGCCGAATGCGACTGACTGGCCCCGCTGATCCGCCAGGCTTGCCATCTTCAGCAAGCCTGTTTCTCGATTTCGATGGCACCTTGGTGCCCTTGGCCGCGCGTCCTCAGGAGGTGTCGGTTGCCGCCTGGGTCGTGCCGGCTCTGCAATCCCTCAGGCAAACACTTCAGGGGGCGCTGGCCATCGTCAGCGGACGGCCGCTCTCCGGGATCGATGCCTTCCTGCACCCGTTCGTGCTGGCGGCGGCGGGTTGTCACGGCGTCGAGCGGCGCAACGTGAGCGGGCGCATCGAATTGCACGAATCAGAACCACCGGCGAACGTGGTGTCATGCGCCCGCGCGCTCGCGGCGCGCCACGGTGGGCTCGTTGTCGAATCAAAACCGAGCGGGCTGGCGCTGCACTATCGATTGAGCCCTGAGTTGGCGACCCTGTGTCGCCAGCAGCTCGCACAGGCCCTGGCCGAAGCACCGGGCGCCGCGCTCGAGTGGGAGCTGATCGATGGCCATTGCGTGTGCGAGTTGAAGCAGCGCGCGGACTCCAAAGGCACAGCGGTGCGCGCGTATCTGGCCGAAGCGCCCTTCGCGGGCCGGTTGCCGGTGTTCGTCGGCGACGAT
>JANMHY010000578.1:0-6890 GCA_031375525.1 Burkholderiales bacterium | reverse complement strand
AGGAACGATGCCCCCAGCCCCGCCCGCGGCTGGCCATGAACTCGCGCACTTTGGCCTGCTGCTCGGGCTTCAGGCTGTCGTAGAAGTCGGCCATCGCGGCGATGACTTCCGGGCTCTGCGTGGTGATGGCGCCGGTCTTGGCCTCGACGAGGCTTTTGGCTTTGGCGCGGTCGAACGTGGGGCCGGCAACGAGCGACTGCAGCTCGGCGCGCGGGTCGGTGGTGCTGCCGACGAGCGCGTTGCGCTGCGCACGCAGTTGGTCGGCCAGCACGCCGAGCTTGGCCTTCTGCGCGGCATCGAGATCGAGTCGGCTGCCGACCTTCTCGATCATCTTGGCCTTCATCTTCGCCGCGTCTTCTTCGCTCATGGCGTGCCCGCCATAGCCGTAGTGCGGGCGGTGCGAGCAGGCCGCCAGGCTGCCAAAAAGTACGGAGGCGCCGAAGACGCCGATCAGGGTGCGTTTGAGCCAGGATTTCATGGGGAGAGTCCTTGAGGGTGTTGAACAGAGACCTCACTGTGCCCAGCGGCTCGCCGCGCGTCCTTTCGCTGCGGTATCGCTGCGTAACGTTTTTTGTCGTGAGCACGTTGTGTCCCTAGGGAATGTGGGCGGCGCGATCGGGCCGGATAATCTTGCCGCTTATGTCTTTGCGCACCATTGCCTCCCACGCGCCCGGTCTGACGCTGCGCGGCTTCACGCCGCCGCTCGCGCTGACCGCCTTCAAGCTGATCGCTTTCGACATGGACTCGACGCTGATCAACATCGAGTGCGTCGATGAGATCGCCGACGCTGCGGGACGCAAGGCTGAGGTGGCGGCCATCACCGAGGCCGCGATGCGTGGCGAGATCGCCGACTACAAGGAGAGCTTGCGCCGGCGCGTCGCGCTGCTCGAAGGCGTGCCGGTGTCTGCCCTCGCGTCGGTGTATGCCGAGCGGCTGCAACTCAACCCCGGCGCCGAGGCTCTCGTGCAGGCGTGCCAACGCGCCGGCCTGAAAACGCTGCTCGTCTCCGGTGGCTTCACCTTCTTCACCGACCGCATCCGCGACCGCCTGCAGCTCGACTTCACACTCAGCAACGTGCTCGGCGTGGCTGACGGCAAGCTCACCGGCCGCATGGTCGACCAACTCTGGGGCGACATCTGCGACGGTGCCGAGAAGCGCCGCATGCTGCTTGAAACCTGCGCGCGCATCGGCTGCATGCCGAGTCAGGCGATTGCAGTCGGTGACGGCGCGAACGATCTGCCGATGATGGCCGAGGCCGGACTCTCGGTGGCGTATCACGCCAAGCCGAAGGTGCGTGAGCAGGCGATGGTGTCGATCGAGTCCGGCGGGCTCGATCGCTTGCTCGACGTGGTGCGGCCGTGAAGCTTGCAGCGATCGCCGCCGCGGCGGTGTTGTTGCTGCTCGGCGCGGCCGGCGCGGCGCGTGCCCAGGAGGCCGACGGAACGTCTGCTGCCATCGAAGCCGATCCATCCACCATTGCGGCGCTGTGCCGCCGGGCGCGGCTCGGTGACGCGAACTCGCAGTACGAATTGGCCTGGGTCTACACCCACGCGCGCGGCGCAGAGCGTCACGATGATTGGGCCCACTACCTGTTTTTCGCGGCGGCCAGCAACGGCAACGAAGATGCACGCAAGGTGCTGCTGTCGCTGACCTGGCCGCAGGCCGCCGTGCCCGATTGCGTTCGACCGAATGCCGTGTCGAGCATGGGGCCGACCGTCGCGTTGCGCGCGCCACCACACATCGAGCGGCTGGTTTACCAGCTTGCGCCGCAGTTCAACGTCAATCCGAAGCTGGCACTGGCGATCATCGCCGTCGAGTCCAACTTCAACAGCGCAGCCCTGTCGAACAAGAACGCGATGGGCTTGATGCAGTTGATCCCTGACACCGCGCGCCGCTTCGGCGTGCGCAACGCGTTCGACCCGCAACAGAACATCCGCGGCGGCATGGGGTACCTGCGCTGGCTGCTCGCCTACTACCAGGGCGATGTGCGCCTTGTCGCCGCGGCCTACAACGCCGGCGAGGGCAACGTCGACAAGCACCACGGCGTGCCGCCGTTTGCAGAGACGCAGGACTACGTGCGCCGCGTCGTCGAGCGCTTCGGCAACGCGCCGCACGCGTTCGATGCGCGCATCACCGGCCCGTCGCCGCAGATCCAGCGCCTCAGGCGCTGAGCTGGCTCCAGACTTTCTCCAACCGCTTCACGCTCACCGGCTGCGGCGTGCGCAGCTCCTGCGCGAACAGGCTGACGCGCAGCTCTTCGAGCAGCCAGCGGAATTCGTCGAGGCGTGCGTCCGGCGCACCGCGTGCATCGGCGATGCGGCGGGCAAAACGTTGTTCGATTGGCCGCAACTCGGCCAGGCGTTGCAGGTCGCGTGCGGGGTCGGCGCGCACTTTGTCGAGCCGCATCACGAGCGCGCGCAGGTAGCGCGGCAGATGGTTCAGCGCTGCCCAGGGGGTGTCGATGACGAAGCGTTTGCAGAGCAGGCGCTGCAATTGCGCGCTGGCGTCGTCGGCCACTTCTTTCGGCGGCTTGCTGTCCTTCAATTTGCGCTGCGCATTGGCGTGCTCAAGCAATGCCGCCGCCACGGCTCTCGCCACCTCCTGCGCGATCAGGTTCAAGCGTGCGCGGCCTTCTTCCAAGCGCGCTGCAAATGCCTTTGCGTCCATGGGCAGCGGCTCATTCAGAAAGGCCCGGTCCATCGCCACCGCCACGATCTGATCGCGCAGGTCTTCGAGCGTGCCGAGCGCCATGAACTGCGCCGCCATGCGCTGCAGGTCGGGGATGTTTTTCTCCAGGTACTTCAGCGGCTCCTTGAGCTGCAGGGCGAACAGGCGTCGCAGGCCGGCGCGGTGGCGGCGCGCGGCCATATCGGGCTCGTCGAAGACTTCGATCTCGACATGGGCGCCTTTGTCGACGAGTGCAGGAAAGCCAACCATCGACTGGCCGCCCTTCTTCACTTCCATCAGTTCGGGGAGTTCGCCGAACGTCCACGATGTAAACGGCACGGCGGCAGCGCTCGACGGCACGGCCGACGTTGGCGACGCAGCCTTGGCTGGCGTTGCCAAAACGGCTGCCTGGGGGCTCACCTTCAGACCGGCGAGAGCCTGAAACGCGCCGCGCGCCTGCACACCGAGTTCGCTCTTCAACGCCGCCAGATTGCGCCCCATCCCCAACTGCCGCCCATGCTCATCAATCACGCGCAGGTTCATGAACAAGTGCGGCGACAGCGTCTCGAACTTGAAGTCCGCACGCACGACCGGCAGTTGCGTGCGCTCTCGCACCACGGCCAGCAGCGTGTCGATCAGACCACCTTGCGCAAACGCACGCTCGTCGCAGAACGACTGCGCTGATTCCGGCAACGGCACGAGCCGCGAACGTGGTTTCTGGTGCAGGCTCTTGAGCAGCGCCACCACCTTGGCGTGCAACATGCCGGGCACCAGCCACTCGCAGCGCTCCTCGCTGACCTGGTTCAGGGAATAGATCGGCACTGTCACCGTCATGCCGTCCTTCGCATCGCCCGGTTCGTGCAGATAGTCCACTGCGCAGTCGATGCCGCCCAGGCGAACGACGCGCGGGAAGTTGTCGCTCGTCACGCCGGCGGCCTCGTGGCGCATCAATGCCTCGCGCGTGAGCTTCAACAGGTTGGGGTCGGCCTTCGAGGCTTCGCGGTACCAGCGCTCGAAGGCGGCGCCGCTCGTTGCTTCGGCGGGCACGTGCTGCTCGTAGAACGCGGCAATGAGCGCGTCATCGACCAGCACATCCTGCCGCCGTGACTTGTGTTCGAGCGCCTCGACCTCGCGCATCAGCCGCGCGTTGTGGGCGAGGAAGGGCAACTTGCTCTCCCACTCGCCGGCGACCAGCGCTTCGCGGATGAAGATCTCGCGCGAGAGCACCGGGTCGATCTTTGCAAAGTTGACACGCCGGCCGCTGTAGATGAGCACGCCGTACAAGGTGGCGCGCTCCAACGCCACCACCTCGCCGGCCTTCTTCTCCCAATGCGGTTCGAGCAGTTGCGTTTTCAGCAGGTGGCCGCCGATGCGCTCGATCCATTGCGGCTCGATCGCAGCAAGCCCGCGGCCGAACAGGCGCGTCGTCTCGACGAGTTCGGCGGCGATCAGCCAGCGCCCCGGCTTCTTCGACAGGTTCGCACCCGGGTGTTTCCAGAACCGGATGCCGCGTGCGCCCAAATAGTAGTCATCGTCTTCTGCTTTCAAGCCGATGTTGCCGAGCAGGCCGGCGAGCAGCGCGAGGTGCACTTGCTCGTAGGTGGCCGGCGTGGTGTTCAACCGCCAGCCGTTGTCCTTGACGACGGTCAGCAATTGCGAATGGATGTCGCGCCACTCGCGGACGCGGCGCACGGAGATGAAGTGGTCGCGCAGCCGCTGCTCCTGTTGGCGGTTCGACAGCTTGTGGGTGTCGCCGCCTTCCTTGTGGCCGTGCGAGCCGCGGCCTTCTTCGATCCAGTGCCAGAGCTTCACCGTTCCGATGAATTCCGACTTCTCGTCGTCGAACGGTTTGTGCTTGGCATCGGCGTTCTGCTGTTGATCGATCGGCCGGTCGCGCACGTCCTGGCCTGACAGCGCGGCGGCAATGATCAGCACCTCACTCAACGACTGCCGCTCGCGTGCTTCCAAGATCATGCGGCCGACGCGCGGGTCGAGCGGCAGGTGCGCGAGCTCGCGGCCAATGGCGGTGAGCTCGTTGTTGTCATCGACGGCGCCGAGTTCGTTCAGCAACGCGTAGCCATCTGCAATCGCCTTGCCCGGCGGCGGCTCGAGAAACGGAAAGTCTTCGACCGCGCCGAGGTTGAGCGACTTCATGCGCAGGATCACGCCGGCCAGCGAAGAGCGCAGGATCTCCGGGTCGGTGAAGCGCGGCCGCCCGGCGAAATCCTTCTCGTCGTAGAGGCGGATGCAGATGCCGTCGGCCACACGCCCGCAGCGACCCGCCCGTTGATTCGCCGCGGCCTGGCTGATGGCCTCGATCTGCAACTGCTCGACCTTGTTGCGGTAGCTGTAGCGCTTGATCCGCGCCAGACCGGCGTCGATGACGTAGCGGATGCCCGGTACGGTCAGCGAGGTCTCGGCGACGTTGGTCGCAATGACGATGCGCGGCGCGCCGTGTGGCTTGAAGATTTCGTCCTGCTCTGCTGCCGACAGGCGCGCGAACAACGGCAGGATTTGCGCGTGACGGTGCCGCGGGTCGTGCGACAGGTGTTTGCGCAGATGGTCTGCGGCTTCACGGATCTCGCGCTCGCCGGGCAGGAAGATCAGAACGTCGCCCGTGCCTGTGCGCCACAGTTCATCTGTCGCTTCGGCGATGGCGATGTTCAGGTCGCGCTCGCGCGTCTCCTCGAAGGGTCGCCATCGCTGCTCGACCGGGAACATGCGGCCCGAGACCTGAATGACAGGTGCGCCGCTGAAGTGATTCGAGAAACGATCGGCGTCGATCGTCGCCGACGTGACGATCACCTTCAGGTCGGGCCGCCGCGTCAGGATCTGCTTCAGGTGGCCAAGCAGGAAGTCGATGTTGAGAGACCGCTCGTGCGCCTCGTCGATGATGATCGTGTCGTAGGCGCGCAGCAGCGGATCGCTCTGCGATTCGGCGAGCAGGATGCCGTCGGTCATCAGCTTGACCGAAGCGCCGGCCGACAGCCGATCGGTGAAGCGCACCTTGAAGCCCACCACCTCGCCGAGCGGCGAATCCAGCTCGCTCGCAATCCGCGCCGCCACGCTCGATGCCGCGATGCGCCGCGGCTGCGTGTGGCCGATCAGCTTGCCGCTGTTGGCTTTGCCGCGGCCGAGCGTGAGCGCGATCTTCGGCAGCTGCGTCGTCTTGCCCGAGCCGGTTTCGCCGCAGACGACGATGACCTGGTTTGCTTGGAGCGCGAGCGCGATCTCTTCGCGCCGCGCCGAGACGGGCAGCGATTCGGGGAAGGTGATAGGCGGCAGGGACACGGGGCGCGGATTATCCGGCCCCGTGTTTTTGAACTCAGCCGGTGTACTGGATCACCGACAACGCAGCCCCCTGCGGGTCGCGGATCACGGCCATGCGGCCGACGGTCTTGACCTCCATCGGCTCCATCAGCACGCCGCCGCCCAGCTTCTTGACAGTGGACAGCGTCTCGTCGAGGTTGGCGACAGTGACGTAGGAGCCCCACATCGGGGGCATGTCCTGGGGCGTGCCTGGTGGCTTGCCCATGATGCCGCCGACAGCGGCCTCGCCGACCTTGATCACGTTGTAGGGCCCGGTGCCCATGTCCATGATCTCGGTCTTCCAGCCGAACAGCTTGCAGTAGAACTCGCACGCGGCCTTCGGGTCGCTGGTCGTCAGCTCGGTCCAACTGACAGCACCCGGGGTCTTGAACACATCGTCATACGATTTCATGGAGCATCTCCTTCAAGGTGAGGCTGGAATCGTGCGACGCGCGCCGAGCGGCGTCAATGCCTGCGGCACAATCGCCTGCGATGAACATGCCCGCGGCCGCCGTCGTCTTCCCGCACACCTTCGTGCCCTGGTTCCGCTCGGTGGCGCCCTACATCCACGCCTACCGCGGCAAGACCTTTGTCGTTGCGATGGCCGGTGAAGGCATCGCGGCGGGCAAGCTCACAGCCTCCGTGCAAGACCTGGCGATCCTGCATGCGATGGGCATCAAGCTCGTCTTCGTGCACGGCTTTCGGCCGCAGGTCAGCGAGCAGTTGAAGGCCAAGGGTCACCCGGAGCATTTTTCGCACGGCCTGCGCATCACCGACGCGGTGGCGCTCGACTGTGCGCAGGAGGCCGCGGGCCAGTTGCGCTTCGAGATCGAGGCCGCGTTTTCGCAAGGTCTGCCGAACACGCCGATGGCCAACGCGACGGTGCGTGTGGTCTCGGGCAATTTCCTGACGGC
>JANMHY010000576.1:0-3730 GCA_031375525.1 Burkholderiales bacterium | reverse complement strand
CAGGCGTGATCTCTGTTTCCAACTCGAAACTCAAGGCCCTGGCTCGCGTGATCAGTTCCTGCGGATCGGAAATGTCGGCCGGGGTGATCTTGTTGGTCACGTCGGCCGCGGCATAGCCCAGCATGCGCTCGGCACCGACGTAGAAGATTTGAATGACGCCGTTGGTGTCGGTGGCGATGCTGGAAAAATTGGGGCTGTGGAAAATGGCCCTCTGAAGAGCACCGGCTTGCAGCAGCGCCTCTTCCGCCCGCTTGCGGGCGGTGTTGTCGGTGCCGATCAGCAGGTAGCCGATGATGGCGTTTTGAGCGTCACGCAACGCCGTGACAGACACGACCGCCGGGAAGCGGCTGCCGTCCTTGCGGATGTAGGTCAGCTCGTAGATGTCCTCGATGCCACGCGACGCCTTGAAGACCAAGGCCTCGAAGCCCGGCGCAAACGGCGTCAGCAGCTCTGTGCTCAAGGCCTGGGCACGCGTGATCAGTTCCTGCGGATCGGAAATGTCGGCCGGGGTGATCTTGTTCATCACCTCGGCAGCCGTGTAGCCCAGCATGCGCTCGGCACCGACGTTGAAGATTTGAATGACGCCGTTGGCGTCGGTGGCGATGCTGGAGAAATTGGCGCTGTTGAAAATCGCGTTCTGCAAGGCCCCCGTTTTGAGCAAGGCCTCCTGGCGCCGCGTTTCGGTCAGGCCGCTCGCCTCGCCGGCTTCGTGGGCAAGGGTCAGACAATTTTCGGCACTGGACATTACGGACTCCGCATGGAAGCGCAAGACTATCCGAAATGGACACTGCACTTGCAGCGCTGCCAACAGAACATCGCGGCCGTCGATGTCGATCAACCGCCGCCGCCGTTTTCGGCAATGCACAGGATCGTCACATGGCTGTTGACCACCGTCTGTGCGCTGCCACACTTAAGCGCCGCGCAGCGACCGTGCCCGCACCGGCCGCCCGCACGCTGACCGCGCTGCGCCGGGCCATGACTTGAGCTCAGACGCGATGCAGTTGCCCGCCCTCGGTTAAAGGCATGCACAACGCGAGAAGAGGCGCTGCGCAACGCCTACGTGCAGAGCGGTTTGAGCATGACGGCGATGGCCGCAGACTTGGGCTTGACGGTCGCGCGCGTCAGTCAACTCATCGCCCGGGCCGAGGCCGAGCGCGGTCAGCCAAGCGATCAGTAATCGCTGTTGCCCGAACTGCCCGGCGCCAGATTGTCGAAGCGCGTCAGCGGCTTGAGGAAGGTCAGCTTGACGGTGCCGGTGGGGCCGTTGCGCTGCTTGGCGATGCCGATCTCGGCGACACCCGGCTCCTTGCTCTCTTTGTTGTAGTAGTCGTCGCGGTAGATGAACATGATGACGTCCGCATCCTGCTCGATGGCACCGGACTCGCGCAAGTCGCTCATCATCGGCCGTTTGTCGGGGCGCGTTTCGACGCTGCGGTTCAGCTGCGACAGCGCGATCACCGGGCACTGCAGTTCTTTCGCCAGCGCTTTCAGGCCGCGCGAGATTTCGCCGAGTTCGGTGGCGCGGTTTTCGTCGCTGCTGCTGCTGCCACTCATCAGTTGCAGGTAATCAACGACGATCAGGCCGAGCTTGCCGCAGGTGCGGGCTTGGCGCCGTGCACGGGCGCGCAACTCGGCGGAATTCAGCGCCGCGGTTTCGTCGATGAAGACGCTGGCGTTCTTCAGGCGGTCCACAGCTTCGGACAAGCGCCCCCACTCATCATCGTTCAAGCGGCCGGTGCGAAGATGACTCTGGTCGATGCGGCCGAGCGAGCCGACCATGCGCAGCGCCAGTTGCGATGCGCCCATTTCCATCGAGAAGACGACGACCGGCAGGCCTTCCTGCACGGCGACGTTTTCGGCGATGTTCAAGGCGAAGGCGGTCTTGCCCATGCTCGGCCTTGCCGCGAGCACGATCAAATCGCCCGGCTGCAAACCCGCCGTCATGCGGTCCAGGTCATAGAAGCCGCTGCGCACGCCGGTCACGTCCTCGGCGCCGTTTTCATGCAGCTCGGTGACGCGGTCGATCAGCTGCACGACGAGCTGGTCCATGCGCTGGAAGCCCTGCTTGTTGCGCTGGCCTTCTTCACCGATCTGGAAGACGCGGCCTTCGGCTTCGTCGAGGATCTGGCTGACCGATCGCCCCGCTGGATTGAAGGCGTTGGTCGCGATCTCGTCGCTGGCTTCGATGAGTTTGCGCAGCACCGCGCGCTCGCGCACGATCTCGGCGTAGCGGCGGATGTTGGCCGCGCTCGGCACCGATTGCGCCAGTGCGTTCAAGTACGCAATGCCGCCGCACTCCTCGGCTTTGCCGTGCATCTGCAACTGCTCGAAGACGGTGATCACGTCGGCCGGCTTGGTATTGGCCACCAGGTCGCCGATCGCCTTGTAGATCGCCTTGTGCTCGTAGCGGTAGAAGTCGCTGTCAGTGAGCAGATCACCGGCACGGTCCCAGGCGCTGTTGTCGAGCATCAGGCCGCCGAGCACGCTCTGCTCGGCTTCGATCGAGTGCGGCGGCACGCGCAGGCGCGCGATGTCGCTATCGGTGTCAGTGCGGCCTTGCGGCGCGCTGTCGCGGGAGGAAAAAACGGCTGACATATTCAAGCAGACCTTAAGGCAGCAGCGCGGCGTTGGCTAGTGAACAACCTTGTGGGTAACTCTGTGCGCAGACGGTGAATCGACAGAAGGACAAAGGCCGGCGAATGCCGGCCTTTGATTGTTGTCAGCGCGAAGCCGTCAGTCGACGTCGCCGACAACGACCACATTCACATCGACGGCCACGTCGGTGTGCAGCGCCACCGACAGCGTTTGCTCGCCGGTGTGCTTGATCGGGCCGGTGGGCATGCGAACAGCAGACTTCGGCACATCGAAGCCCTGCTTCTTCAGTGCTTCGGCGATGTCGGCGTTGGTCACCGAGCCGAACAGGCGGCCGTCGACGCCGGCCTTCTGCGTGATCGAGATCGACTTGCCATTGAGCTTCTCGCCCATCGCCTGCGCGGCGGTGAGCTTGTCCGCGGCTACTTTCTCGAGATCGGTGCGCTTGGCTTCGAACTCTTTCATCGCCGCTTCGGTGGCGCGGCGCGCACGGCGCATCGGGATCAGAAAGTTGCGTGCGAAACCGTCTTTGACTTTGACGACATCACCGAGGTTGCCGAGGTTGGCGACCTTTTCCAGGAGGATGACTTGCATGTTGTTCTACTCCTCAACCACGGTGCTGGTCGGTGTACGGCAGCAATGCCAGGAAACGGGCACGCTTGATCGCCGACGTGAGCTGGCGCTGGAAGAAGGCGCGCGTGCCGGTCAGGCGCGCCGGCGTGATCTTGCCGTTCTCGCCGATGAAGTCGCGCAGCGTGTCGACATCCTTGTAGTCGATCTGCTCGACACCGGCGACGGTGAAGCGGCAGAAACGCTTTCGCCTGAACAGCAGCGATTGCTGGTTGCGCTTGGGTTTGCGGTCCTTCGAGAACTTACCTTTACCACGAGGCGGGGGCATGGTGGGCTCCTTGAAATCTGAATCGAAAATGGGACTGGGGTGATCAGCTGCTCAGTCGAGCGCCGTGATGTGAAAGACGAGTCCGCGGCCGTTGCGCCCTGAGGTCAGAAACCCAGCATAACTGCCAGCGGCTCCCAACGTCTGCGCTCCGACCTGCCGTGTGATGCCCTGCCCGATCGCCACCGCTTTGATGTCCATCGACACTTTGCGCGGTTGCCCGTCTTCGCTGACTTCGGACTC
>JANMHY010000535.1:0-2949 GCA_031375525.1 Burkholderiales bacterium | reverse complement strand
GCGAGCTTGGCGACGGCGGCTTCATCGCGCACCGGCGATGCAAAGCGCGGCCCCTCGCCCTGCGCAAACGACAGGCCCAAGCCCATCGCGTCGGGCACGGTGAGGATGTCGGAGAACAGGATCGCCGCGTCGAGCGAATAGCGTTCGAGCGGCTGCAGCGTGACCTCGGTGGCGTAGTCCACATTGGTCGCCAGGCCCATGAAGCTGCCGGCCCTGGCGCGCGTGGCGCAGTACTCGGGCAGGTAACGGCCGGCCTGGCGCATCAGCCAGACGGGGGTGTAGTCGGTGGGTTCGCGGCGGCAGGCGCGCAGGAAGGTGTCGTTTTGCAGGGGCGCGAAATTCATGCGGCCATCATAGGCGGCGCTTGCCGCACTCAGCGCGCCGGCAGACCCATCGGGTCGGTGGCTGGCGCGTCCAGGCGCGACGCGATCGGCGCCGCCTGGAGCACCTGCGCCGCAGGCTGCGGCGTCAGCGTCGTCACCGCGCCAACGCCGAAGTCTTGCGCGCCGCCGGCACGGCGAAAGCGCATTTGCAGTTGCATCCGCCACGCACCGCCACGTTCGACGGTGCGCTCCTGCAAGGGCTGCAAGCGCGCACCCTTGGCGGCCAGCGCGTCGATCGCCTTGACGAACTCGGCGCGCAGCGCGGGGCCGTCGGCGCGCTCGGCCCAGACGGTGCAGCGCTTGTCGAGATCGATCGCCAGCAGCACCTGGCTGGCGCTGCTCGGCATCGCGAACACGGTGCCCGGCTGGCCCGACAACAGCGCCGCGCCGGCGCCGATGTGCGCGTCGATCGGCTCGAAGCCGGCGTTGATCGCCCAATCGACGGTCTTCATCGACTCGCCTTCGTGGGCCACGCAGCCGTCGATGAAGACGCGCACGACCGCAGCAGCCGCAGCCGGCGCGCGGGGCGCGACCGGCGCGTTGTCGCGCGCGGCTTCGATCAACGGGTTCTGCGCCTGCGCCGTGATCGCCGCTGCACACAGCGCCAGCCCCACTACGCGCTGCATCACGCCGCCAGCCATTGCGCCACCAGCGCGCTCGCGTCTTGCTGCTGCTGCGCCGCCTGCGACAGCAGCGCCGCCGGCACGACGCGCGTGCGCTGCGGTGCCTGCGGCAACTGCAGCGCCAGCGCCGCGGCGACGCGCGCCACCGTCTCGGCGCGCACTGGCTGCTCGCGCTGCGGGATCATCCAGTGCAGTTGCGAGAGCATCCAGCGCGCCAGCCGCCGCGGCGCGTCGAGACCCTGCAGCGCACGCTCGCTTTGCGCCATGCGCATGAAGACCAGTTGCTCGAAGCCGAGCGCGGCCACCGCCGCTTCGTCGAGCGATGCCAGGCCTTGCTGCAGCGCCATCGGCAACAGCGACGGCGTGTGCGGCACGACGACGATGAGGTGGCGCACGCCGGCGCCGTGCAACTGCTGCGCCAGCGCCGGCAACGCCTGCGGTTCGGGTCTGACGAACGCGGCTTCGCGGCCATTGGCGCTGCGCTGGCGGTCGAAGACGACGAGCGCGGTGTCGGCAGCAAAGACCGCGATCTCGTCGTCGTGCACCGGCGCGAAACCGTGCACGGCCGGCTGGATCGCTTGCCCCACCAGCGCGCCCACACGCTCGAAGCGGCGCGTCGCCAGCAGTTGTTCGAGCACCGCCGCGCCGAGCGCGCCGGCGGCGCCGACAACGAGCGCGCGGCGCGGTGCGGCGACGGCGCGAGGCGGCTTGCGCGACAGCGCGCCGAGGGCGTGGTGGACGTCGACCATGGCTCTATCATCGCCTGCACTTCACGTCGCACGTTTCCATGGCGCAGCGCCCCGTCATCCTCATCGTCGAAGACGAACCCGGCATCGCCGACACGCTGCAGTACGCGTTGCGCACCGAAGGCTTCGAGCCGCGCTGGTGCGCCGCAGGTGAAGCAGCGCTCGCGCAAGCCGACGATGCGGCGCTGGTGATCCTCGATGTCGGCCTGCCCGACATCAGCGGCTTCGAGGTCTTCAAGCGCCTGCGCGCGCGCGAGCCGACGCTGCCGATTTTGTTTCTCACCGCGCGCGCCGACGAGATCGACCGCGTCGTCGGCCTGGAGCTCGGCGCCGACGACTATGTGACCAAGCCGTTCTCGCCGCGCGAGCTGGTGGCGCGCGTGCGCACGGTGCTGCGGCGCAGCGCCGCGCCGACCGCGACTGCCGCGCCTTCAACGGCCTTCGCGCTCGACGAAGGCAAGCGAGCGATCCACTACTACGGCCACGCACTCGACCTGTCACGCTACGAGTACGGCCTTTTGAAGACGTTGATCGGCAGGCCCGGTTTCGTCTTCACGCGCGAACGGCTCTTGTCTCTCGTCTGGGACGACGACACCGACAGCCTCGACCGCACGGTCGATGCGCATGTGAAGACGCTGCGCGCGAAGTTGAAGGCGGTGGCGCCGTCGCTGGAGCCGATCCGCACGCACCGCGGCGTGGGCTATGCGTTGGCGGAAGATCTGCCTGCGTCGCGCCCTGCATGACGAAGAGAAATCGAGTCTTCGCTGCGATCCTGCTGGCCTATGCGATCGGCGTCGGCTGGTTGATGTGGCGGCTGCTCGCCGACATCGACCCGCGCTACCGCGAGTCGGCCGAAGAGTCGCTGGTCGAGACGGCGCACCTGATGGCCGCGCAGATCGAGCAGCGCTGGGTTGAACGCGCGGTAACGCTGGCCGAGCCGGTGATCGACGTCGCGGTGCTGGAGCCGCTGTTCCGCGACCTGTACTCGCGCGAACTCAATGCCAACATCTTCGGCTTCGAGAAGACGCGCTTCGAGTTGCGCATGACCGTCGTCGATGCCCACGGCAAAGTGATCTTCGATTCGCTCGGCCGCGAGACCGGCGCCGACCATTCGCAGTGGCGCGATGTCAAGCTGGCCTTGGGCGGCCGCTACGGCGCGCGGACGACACCCGACGTGGACACCGATGCGCGCACCGC
>JANMHY010000512.1:0-7638 GCA_031375525.1 Burkholderiales bacterium | reverse complement strand
CCGTTGCCCGTGCTCGGCATCCCCGGCTGGTGGCGGCCCAACGAAGACGCGGCGTTCTATGCGGACACGCAGGTCTTTCGCGCCCTGCCCTTGAAGGGCCGGCCAAAGCCCTAACATCCAGCGCGTTGCGGGGCCGTTCGCGCTCCGCGTCATCGACGTCATGAAACGCATTGCCCTGTTTATCGTCACCAACCTCGCCGTCATGCTCGTGCTCGGGCTGGTGGTCAACATCTTCGGCCTGAACCGCTTCCTCACCGCCAACGGACTCAGCCTGCCGGGCCTGCTGGCGTTTTCGGCGGTCATGGGTTTCGGCGGTGCGATCATCTCGCTGCTGATCAGCAAGCCGATGGCCAAGTGGAGCACGCGCGCCCAGGTCATCAACGATTCGCCGGACGCCACGCACCAGTGGCTCGTCACCACCGTCAAGCGCTTCGCCGACAAGTCCGGCATCCAGATGCCCGAAGTGGCGATCTACGAAGGCGAGGCCAACGCGTTTGCGACCGGCGCGTTCAAGAACTCGGCGCTGGTGGCCGTGTCCACCGGCCTGCTGCAAGGCATGAACCGCGAGGAAGTCGAGGCCGTCATCGGCCACGAGATCGCGCACGTCGCCAATGGCGACATGGTGACGATGACGCTCATTCAAGGCGTGATGAACACCTTCGTCGTCTTCCTGTCGCGCGCCATCGGCTACGTGGTCGACAAGGTCGTGCTGCGCAACGACCGCAGTGGCCCGGGCATCGGCTACTACATCACCACCGTCGTCCTCGACATCGCGCTGGGCGTGCTGGCCGCGATCATCGTCGCCTGGTTCTCGCGCCGGCGCGAGTTCCGCGCCGACCGCGGTTCGGCCGATCTGATGGGCAACGCGTCGCCGATGCAGCACGCGCTGGCCCGCCTCGGTGGCCTTGCGCCCGGCGAGCTGCCGAAAAGCGTGCAGGCGATGGGCATCACCGGCGTGCCGAGCGGCTTGATGAAACTGTTCTCGAGCCATCCGCCGATCGAAGATCGCATCGCCGCCCTGCAAGCGCCGCGATAATGCGCACGTGAAGCAAGCCAGACCGCCGCTGGCACAAGTCCCGAAAGGGCGTGCTGGAGGAAGGTCCGGACTGCACAGAGCAGCGTAGCGGCTAACGGCCGTCCGGCGTGAGCCGAGGATCAGAGCAACAGAGACGAGTTGGCTTCGCAAGAAGCCAGGTGAAACGGGCAATCTCTACGCGCAGCAACACCAAATAGGCCGGCATTGATGCTGCTCGCGGAGCCGGCGGGTAGGTGGCACCGAGCCGTTCAGTGATGAACGGCCCAGATGAATGGCGGTCACGGTGCGAATCTCGCAAGAGGTTCGCGCCGCACAGAATCCGGCCTATCGGCTTGCTTCACACTTTTTTAGCGCAGCGAATCGATCCACGCCGAGAGCGATTGCAGACCCTGCTCATCGACCAGCGTCGTGCCCAGCGGCGGCATGCGCGTTGAAGTCGTCGAGGTGGCGCGCCGCCAGACGTCGCTCGTTGCATGGCTGCCCGGTGTGATGCGCAGGGCGCCGCTCGCCGTGGGGATGCCGGCCGCCACACCGACCAGGCTCATCTCGGCCACCGCGGTGCTGTAGCGCAAATCCATGTTGACCGACGTCGGCCCGCCGGGGCGGTGGCAGTTCGAACAGTTGCTCTCCAGATAGGCCTTGGCACGGCTTTCGAGCGACGCCTGTGCGTTGCCGGGGTCGGGCATCGCGCCGTACTGCGCCGCCGAGCCGATGTCCTGGCCGAACAGGCCGATGTGGTTCAACGTGCGCAGCTGGTTGTCGGCGTTGCCGCTGCTCTGGTAGGTGTGGCCGCGGTTCCACTGCAGCGTGTTGACGCCGAGCACGCGGCCGGTGGCCTGCGTGTGGCAGTTCAGGCATTGCGCCTGGCTCGGAAAGGTCCAGTTGATGCGCGTCGCGCTTCCGGTGGCCGGGTTGATGGTGTCGTAGGCGGCCGTGGCGCCTGTGGTCAGCAGATCGGCATCGCTCTGGTCGGCACGCCAGCGGTAGGTGTAGCCGGTCCAGCCGTCGGAACGGTTGACCATGACGCGCGTTTCGACGCGCGTCGCACCGCCGCCGGCCAGTGGCAGCTCGAAATGTTTGACCGTGATCGTGCCGAGCGGGAAGGACCATGCGCCGTCGGCGGCAAAGCCGATCGTGGCGCCGCCGGGCACGACGAGCCAGCGCTGCTTGCGCGCGCCGTCGGACCAGAACGGCGAGTTGATCTCGTAGTCGATGACGCCGGGCGACGGCGTCAACTGCGCCAGGTTGCTGAACAGGCCGGTGGCTGACAAGGTGGCCGGCATCGCCGCGCCGGCGTTGGAGGCATTTGCCGCTTCGAAGCGATAGATGATGCCGGGCTGCGAGGCGGCATAGACTTCGCCGGCCTCGTCTTCACCCAGCGAATAGACGGTGTTCAGGCCGCTGGCGACGATGGTGTTGCTGACGAGTTGGCCGCTGCCGTTGATTTCGATCGACCACAGGTTCGACGCCGTGACATCGGCGTACAGGTAGCGGCCGACCTGCGACGGCAACGCGCTGCCGCGATAGACGTACCCGCCGACGACGGCCACGCCGACCGAGTGGTCGTACTGGTGCAGCGGCGGCTCGAACGCTGAATACGGCCGGTTGTCGGGATTGAGAAACGGCTGCGAGCCTTCGTAGGCCGGCCATCCATAGTCGAGACCCTTCTTGATGCGGTTGACCTCTTCGCGCGAGGCCTCGCCAACGTCGCCGCAGTACAGATCGCGGTTGCCGCCGCGATCGAAGCTGCAGCGCCACGGGTTGCGAAAGCCCAAGGCCCAGACCGGGTTGGTGCTTCCGAACGGGTTGTCGCTCGGAATCGTGTAGGTGCCGCTGGCGGCGTCGACGCGGATGCGCAGCACCTTGCCGAACAAGGTCGTGGTGTCGCCGGAGATAAATTGATTGCCGCCGTCGCCGTGCGAGATGTAGAGCATGCCGTCGGGGCCGAAGCCGAGCCAGCCGCCGAAGTGATAGCCATTGGCATGGTCGATCTCCAGCACGACCTTTTCGGAGTTCGCGGCGGCGGTGTTGGCGCCGCGGCTCGTGTCACGGAAGCGCGAGATGCGCACCTTGCGCTGGCCCGCGGCGTTGACGTTCACATAGTTCACGTAGAAGTAGCCGTTGGTCCTGTACGCCGGATCGAACGCCAGGCCGATCAGCCCGGCCTCACCGCCGCTGCTGTCCACACGCGAGCGAATGTCGAGGAAGGTCGTCGTTTGCGTCGCATTCGGGTTGTTGGCGAAGACGGTGATCGTGCCGCTGCGCTCGGGAACGAAGAGGCGGTTGCTGCCGTCGCCGGAATGGGTGAGGAAGGTCGGGCCGGGCAGACTGAGATTCGCAAAGGCGTTGACGGCGCGCAGTGGCGCTGCGTTGCCCACGCCGGTCGGGATCTGCACGCTGCTCGGCGTGGCGCGCGCATCGAGGCCATAACCCTGGCTGTCGGCGCCGCCGCCACCACCGCCACAGGCGGTGAGGGCAAGCAACAGCAGCAGGAAGAACGTGCGCGGGTACGGCATGGAGTCTTTCTCGTGACGATGGGGTCACGCAAGCCTTGTGCCACGGTTCGTCGTGTCTGGGGGTGGCAAGTGGTTACGGTGGCGCATGAACGACCGACAAACCCCCTGGACCAGGTGCTGTATCGGCGCGCGTGCCCGGCAGAAGTGAGTCTTCGACCCTCGGCACGCCGGCGGCTCACCGTCGCACACAATGTCCTGCATGCGCACGCCACGGGGCCCCGATGAATCCTGATGCACCGTCGCTGTGGCGCGGCCCGCGCTGGACGCTGGCCTTGATGCTCGCCGGCCTGGGCATGCTCGGGCCGTTCTCGATCGACACCTACCTGCCGGCTTTCGACGGCATCGCGCGCACGCTGGCCGCCACGCCGCTGCAGATGCAGCAAACGCTGTCGGCCTATCTCTTCGGCTTTGCGGCGATGAACCTGTTTCACGGCGCGCTGGCCGACAGCTTTGGCCGCCGGCCGGTGGTGATCGTGGGCCTGGCGCTGTTCACGATCGCCTCCGTCGGCTGCGCACTGGCGCCGACGATCGGCTGGCTGATTGCGTTTCGCGCGCTGCAGGGCATGAGTGCGGGCGCCGGCATGATCGTCTCGCGCGCCATCATCCGCGACATGTTCCCGCCGGCCGACGCGCAGCGCGTGATGAGCCAGGTGACGATCTACTTCGGCATCGCGCCGGCGGTGGCGCCGTTGGTCGGCGGCTTCCTGTTCGTGCACGCCGATTGGCACGCCATCTTCTGGTTCCTGGCCGGCGTCGGCGCGCTGCTGCTCGCGCTCAATGTGCGCCTGCTGCCTGAAACGCTGCACGCCACGCAGGTGCAGCCGTTCAATGCGCGCAACCTGATGCGCGGCTATGCGCAGCTCGGCGCCGACCCGCGTTTCTTTGCGCTGTGCCTGGCCAGCGGTGTGCCGTTCAACGGCATGTTCATCTACGTGCTGTCGGCGCCGGCATGGTTGGGCAATCTGCTGAAGCTCGCGCCGACGCAGTTCTTCTGGTTCTTCTGCTTGACGATCAGCGGCATCATGGGTGGTGCGTGGCTGTCGGGGCGCGCCGCCGGACGGGTCGATCCGCGCAAGCAGATCCGCCGCGGCTTGAACATCATGGTGCTGGCGACGCTGATCAACGTCGCGCTCAATGCTGTCATCGCCACGCCGCATTGGGCCTGGGCGCTGCCGCCGGTGGCGCTGTTCTCGTTCGGTTGGGCGTTGATGGTGCCGGTGGTGACCATCAAGGTGCTCGACCTGATGCCCGACCGCCGCGGCATGGCGTCGTCGATGCAGGCCTTCGTCGGCAGCGTCGCCAACGGCCTGGTGGCCGGCGTCATCTCGCCGCTGGTGATGCACTCGACGCTGCTGCTGGCGCTGACGTCGGCGGGGTTTCTGTGCATCGGCCTGGTGTCGTGGCAGTGGGTGAAGAAGCGCGTCCCGTAGCCAATCCCGCCCGACGACCGCACAATCACCGAGCAAGGGAGATTGCGCTTGAACATCACAGTCACCGAGAACGCCGCCGAGCGCCGTGCCGCGCGGCTCGGCCTGTGGCTCGTCTTGTCCAACATGGTGGCCGCCGTGCTGCTGGCCGGGTTGCTGGCGCTGTGGATCGGCGACAGCCGGCGGGCGGCCGTGGCGCGTGCCCAAGACAACGTGAGCCATGTCGCGCGCACGCTGGCGGGAAACATCCATGGTGAGATTGCGCGAGTCGATCTTGGGTTGCAGTCGCTGGTCACCGCGCATGCCCGGGCGGCTGGGCGCGGCTTCGCGCCCAACGGGCCGCTCGGTGTTGCGCTGGCCGACCTGCGCAAGGCGATGCCGGAAACCGATGCGCTGCTGGCGACCGACGCCGACGGCACGGTGCGCCTGGGTCAACCTGCCGGTGCGCCGCCGGTGCAACTTGGTGACCGCGACTTCTTCATCGCGGCGCGCAGCTCCGAGGCTGCAGCGCCGGTGCTGTCGGAGCCGTGGGTCGGGCGTGTCAGCGGCAAATGGGTGATCTCGGTGGCGCGCGCGCTGCGCACCCCGGACGGCAGCTTTGCCGGCGTGGTGCATGCCAACCTGAGCAGCGAGCGCATTGCAAGCCGCTTCGCCAACATCGACCTCGGCCAGGAGGGCGCCATCGCGTTGCGCACCGGCAAGCTGGCGCTGGTGGCGCGCCTGACGCCGCAAGGCATCGCTACAGAAGGCCTGGGCGGCAGCAACGTGTCGCCGCAGTTGAAGGCCGCCTTGGCCGCCAACCCGCAGTCCGGCGCGTACCTGGCGCGCACCGCATTCGACGGCGTGGAGCGGGCAAGCGCCTACCAACGCGTCGAGGACTACGGCCTGTACGTGCTCGTCGGCTCGGGCACCGACGAGTTCCCGAGCCAGTTGACGTGGCCGCAGAGCGCGTCGCCGAGTGCGTCGCCGAGCGCGTCGATGACCACGCCCTGACGTCGTTCGTCTCAGTTCTCCATGGCGCCGATCGGCACCCACGGCGTATGAATCAGGTGCAGCCAAGCGACCGCCGCGGAACCGGCTTTGCCGGGCCGCTGGCGGTGCCCCCTGGGGGGAGGCGGCGAAGCCGCTTCGGGGGGGTCATTTCAGTGACTGTGTGACGTGATGTTCGCTAGCGGTGTGGCAGCACTGACCCCAGGCGCCACCGTGCGCGCGCGCGGCTCCAGTCGCGGCTCGTCCAACTCGCTGCCGGCCGGCGGTGCCAGCGACTGCTGGCGCTGCATGGCCATGCCGACGCTGACGATATCGACCATCAGCAGATGCAGCACGCGGCTGACCATCGGCAGGTGCAGGTCTACGTCCTCGACGTGATCGACGATCAGCGCCACGTCGGCCTTGCGCGCCAGCGGCGTCTGGCTGGCGGTGACGGCGACGACGCTGGCGCCGCGCTCGCGCGCCATGTCGGCCACGGCGAGCAGCTCGTCCTTGCGCCCGCCCGGGCTGACGATGAAGGCCACGTCGCCGGGCCCGAGCACTTGCGCGGCGAGGGCCTGCACGCGCGGGTCGGTGTAGGTGCCCGAGGGCAGGCCCAAGCGCAGGAACTTGTACTGCGCGTCCTGCGCCACGGCGCCGTAGTAGCCGACGGCAAAACAGTCCACGCGCTTGGCGGCCGAGAGCAGCGCGATCGCGCGGTCGATGCTGTCGCGGTTCAGGTGGTCGCGCACCTGAAGAATCGACGACGCCGTGTTGCCGAGCACCTTGGTGCCGAGCTCGAGCACCGAGTCGTCGCGCGTGACCTGCGTGTGCGTCACCGGCACCGTGCCGGTGAGGCCCGAGGCCAGGCGCAGCTTGAAATCCGACAGGCCAACGCAACCGAGCGAGCGGCAAAAGCGGATCACGGTCGGCTGGCTGACCTGCGAGGCGCGGGCGATCTCGGCCACCGGGTCGTTCAACACCGAGCGCGGGTGCGCCAGCACATGGTCGGCGACGCGCTTCTCGGCCGGCGACAGGTTGGGCCGCGCGCGCTGGATCTGGCCGAGGATGGCCGACGCGCTGCCGCCCGAGAGGTTGCGCAGCTGCGCGGCGAGGATCGCCGAGACACCGTGAAAGGTGGCGTTTTCCGCCGTGATGACCCAGGTCGGGATCTGCGCCAGATAGGCCGAGAAGCGGCCCTTGTCTTCGAAGCGCTGGCGAAAGCGCGAGCGGTCGAACGTGTCGCCCAGGCGCGGCACGATGCCGCCGCCGATGTAGATGCCGCCGAGCGCACCGAGCGTGACGGCGAGGTTCGCCGCCGCGGTGCCGAGCATCGCGCAAAAGGCGTCGAGCGTATCGACGCAGACGGCATCGCTGCCGGCCAATGCACGGCGTGTGATCTCCGGCGCCGACAACCCGGCAGCGGCGCGCGTGCCGGCGCGTTCGGCCAGTGCGCGGTAGATCAGCTCCAAACCCGGCCCCGACAACAAGCGCTCGAACGACACGTGCGGCAACTGCTTCCACGCGAAATGCAGGATGGCCAGCTCACGCTCGTCGCGTGGCGAAAAACTGCTGTGGCCGCCGTCGGTGCCGAGTGCGATCCAGCCGTCATCGGCGGGAATCAACCCCGACACACCGAGCCCCGAGCCCGAGCCGAGGATGCCGACGACGCTGCGCTCGCGCGCCTGGC
>JANMHY010000446.1:0-5119 GCA_031375525.1 Burkholderiales bacterium | reverse complement strand
TCAAGTGGAACGCCGCCTACAACCTGACGGCGGTGCGCGAGCCAGCACAAATGCGAGCGCAGCATCTGGCCGACTGCCTGGCCGTGGTCGCACCGCTGCGCCGCGAACTCGGGAGCGCCGCCTGCGCCCGCATCCTCGACGTGGGCAGCGGCGGTGGTCTGCCGGGCGTCGTGCTGGCGATCGCCCAGCCGCGCTGGGACATCACGTGCGTCGATGCTGTCGGGAAAAAGGCTGCGTTCATCCGTCAGGTAGCCGGCGAGTTGGCCTTGCCCAATCTTCACGCCGAGCACAGGCGCGTCGAGACGATGGACGCGACACCGTTCGACGTGATCACCGCCCGCGCTTTTGCCTCGCTCGCTGACCTCACACAACTGACCCGCAACCTTCTCGCAGCTCAGGGACTCTGGATGGCGATGAAGGGGAAACGTCCGCACGACGAAATAGCGGCGTTGCCGCAGGGCGTGACCGCGTTTCACGTGGAGCCCCTCGACGTATCCGGCTTGGACGCCGAACGTTGCCTCGTCTGGATGCGACAAACATGAAACCTGTCTTCTCAGGATTGCTGCTGGGGCTGCTCGCAGCGGGGGTGTCGGCGCAGTCGGCCGTCCCACTGCAGCCGCTGCCCAGCCTGGACGTTGCCTCCTACATGGGCACCTGGTACCAAGTGCTTTGGTTCCCCAACCGGTTCCAGAAGCAGTGCGTCGCCGACACGTCGGCCAACTACCGTGACGTCGGCAATGGAACGGTCGAAGTCACCAATCGCTGCCGCACGGCAGACGGCGCGCTGGAGACGGTGGTCGGCATCGCGCGGCCGCCCGCTGGCGTGTCGCGCATCGACGCCGGTAAGCTGTTGCCGGCGCGGCTCGAGGTGAGCTTTCTGCCGGCGTGGTTGCGCTGGACCGGTGTCGGCTGGGGCGCGTACTGGGTTGTCGATCTGGCTTCCGATGGCCGCTACGCCATCGTCAGCGAAGCCAATCGTGAGTATCTGTGGGTTCTTAGCCGAAAGCCAGTCCTCACATCCGACGATGACAGGCTGATCCGAAGCAAGCTCCAGGCGCTCGGATTCGACCTGTCCAAGTTGCAGGCGCATCGTCACACGCCACCCTGATCACTCGAGCGCACACTAGCGTAGTGAATGCTCGCTGTCCGCTCAAGCCAGCAAATCAGGCGCGCGTGAACAGCAGTACCGAGTTGGTGCCACCAAACGCAAAGGAGTTGCTGATGGCGGCGCCGGGCCCGCCGATGTCGGCACCGCCGTTCGGCACCAGCGCCACCGCACAAGCCGGGTCCTGTTGTTCGCAATGCGAATTCGGCGGCGCCCGCCGCTCTTGCAACGCCAACACCGTGATCACAGCCTCCAGCGCGCCGGCGCCGCCAAGCAGGTGACCGTGCAGCGCTTTGGTCGAGCTGACGTGAAGGGCCTGCAGATCGGCGCCCCACACCAACGCCAGGGCCTCGCACTCGACCACGTCACCGACGCGCGTGGCCGTGCCATGAGCATTGACATAGCCGACGTCCGCCGGCGACACCTGCCCCCGGCGCAAGGCATCGGCCAGGGCGCGGGCCTGCCCCGCTGCATCGGGCTTGGTCAGGTGCGTCGCGTCGCAGGCCAGGCCCCAGCCGCGCAGCAGCGCGTGCACCGTCGCGCCGCGGGCTCGGGCCTGCGCCGCGCGCTCGAGCACCAGAAACGCCGCACCCTCGCCGAGCGAAAAGCCGCTGCGCTGAGCATCGAACGGCTTGACCGCGGCACTCGGCGCTTCCGGGTCCACCGTGGCCAGCGTCTGCATCGCCTGCCAAGCCATCATCGAGCCCGGCACGATGATGGCTTCGCTGCCGCCGGCAAGGGCCATGTCCACGTCGCCGCAGGCCACGGCCTTCGCGGCCTCGGACAGTGCCACGGCCGACGAGGCACAGGCCACCGAGTAAGTTAGCACTGGCCCTCGTGCGCCCTGCCGCATCGCCACATGCGCCGCCGGCGCGTTGGCCATCAGCGCCGGGATCGTCAGCGGCGGCACGCGGCCGCCGCCCTGCAATGCCGCGTGATACGCCGCATCGAGCGAGCCCATGCCGCCCAGGCCGCAGCCGACATACACCCCCAGCCGCGACGGATCGATGCCCTCGTGCCCGCCGGCGTCTCGGGCGGCGAGACCGGCAGCGGCCACGGCCATCTGGCTGACGCGGTCCACACCGACGAGCTGCAGCTTGGTGAACCAGCGCGACGCGTCGAACGGCGCCAGCGCCGCCACCGCAGGCTTGGCCAGCTCAGGGAAGACCGGACGGATCGCCGATTCGCCCCGCATCAGCGCGGCGAACATCGCCCGCGCGTCGTCGCCGTGCGGCGACACCACGCCCAGGCCGGTGACGGCAACGTCGTTCAATCGTGCACGCGCGCGTTGCGGCCGCCGATCACGCCGTCTGCTGCAGCGGCGGCACGCTCTTCGCGCGCACGCGGTCGATGGTGTCGGCCAGCTCGGCCAGCGTGTCCATGGCGGGGCTGTCGTCCGGCACCGTGATGCCCATGCGGTCTTCGACGTCGAAGATGAACTCGACCAGCGCCAGGGAATCAACGCCGCCGGCGCGCAACGAGGCGTGCGCATCGACCTGGCTGGCATCCAGGCCGTACTTCTCCTGAATCAGGTCCTGAAGTTCCTTCAATGTGCTGCTCAAGACAAAGCCCCCTCGTCGCCAACCCATGAACTCAGCGCTGCCAGCCAGCGCCAAATGATAGCGGCGCACGCCCTCATGCTGGCCTTCGCGCCTCGCCGCGTCCGGCCAGCGACAGCGCCGCAAACACGACCGCCAGCAGCAAGCCGCCGGCCACGTCCCAGGCCACATGCTGCTTGGTCGCCAGGGTGGACCAGACGATCGCGCCGACCCACAGGCCGTTGCAGGCGCGCAGCCAGGGCGGTGCGCCGATCAGCCGCAACACATGCTCCACCCACAGCGCGGTGAACGCGGCCGTGGCCACATGCAGCGACGGACAGGCGTTGCCGGCGGCGTCCACGCCCTGCAGCAGCGCAAAGCCAGGATAGGCCGAGCCATCGATCGTCGGCCGCGGCACCGCGGTCGGCCAAAAGTAAAAGCACGCCAGGCCGGTCAGGCACAGCGCGCCGATCCACAGCGTGTACCGCAGCAGATCGGGAAACGACCGCAGCAGCCCCGGCGCCACGCCCACGTACAACCACAGCGAGACATAGACCCACAGCGCCTGCGGCTGAAAAGCCACCACGTCATCGAGCCAGGTCAGCGGCATCACCACAATGTCGTGCTGCGGATGGCGCAGGGTGTGGAAGTAGCCGATGAAAAAAAGCCACATGAACAGGCACACACCCAGAAACTTCAGCCACCAGAGGTAGCGCATGCGCTGCGCCAGCAGTGTCGGCCACGAGGCAGCAAGGGCGGGCGCCGGCAGCGCGGAGGAGGGCAGCGGATTCATGGGCGGCGCATCGATTGTGGCTGCGGTGCTGCATTCGTGGGATGCGTGCGGCCTGCGGTGCAAAGGCCTTGGGTACCATTGCCGGCCGCACCGCCTGCAGTTCTAGGCCGAAAGCCCTGCTTGATGATTGAGACCTTGCCCCCTTCGACAGCCCGCGCGGCCGCCGTGGCAACAGCAGCCAACGACACGGTCTGCGACGTGGTCGTCATCGGCGGTGGCCCGGCCGGCGCGACGATGGCCACGCTGCTGGCGCGCGAAGGCTTTCACGTTCACCTGCTCGAGCGCGAGCACCACCCGCGCTTTCACATCGGCGAGTCGCTGCTGCCGGCCAACGTGCGCCTGTTCGAAGCGCTCGGTGTGCGCGCGCAGGTGCACGCCATCGGCATGCCGAAATGGGGCGTGGAATTCGTCTCGCCGCAACATCAGCACAACGCCTTCGTCGAGTTCGGCGAGGCCTGGGACAAGAGCATGCCGATGGCCTGGCAGGTGCGGCGCTCGGAGCTCGACGAGCTGTTGTTCCGCCACGCGCGCGAGCAGGGCGCGCTGACGGCCGAAGGCTGCCACGTGCGCCGCGTCGAGTTCGACGACGACGGCGTCACGGTGTCGGCGACGCAGGACGACGGCACGGCCAGGCGCTGGCGCGCGTCGTACGTCGTCGATGCCTCGGGCCGCGACACGCTGCTGGCCGGCCAGTTCCAGAGCAAGGCGCGCAACCCCAAGCACAACAGCGCCGCCATCTACGGCCACTTCCGCGAGGCCAAACGCCTGGAGGGCGACAAGCTCGAAGGCAACATCAGCATCTTCTGGTTCGATCACGGCTGGATCTGGTTCATCCCGCTGGCCGACGGCACGACGAGCGTCGGCGCGACCTGCTGGCCGACTTACCTGAAGACGCGCGACCAGCCGCTCAAGGACTTTTTCCTCGACACGCTGGGCACCGTGCCGGCGCTGATGGAGCGCCTGCAGGGTGCCACGCTGGTCGATGACCAGGTGCATGCCACCGGCAACTACTCGTACAGCGCGTCGCAAGCCACCGGCACGCGTTGGCTGATGTTGGGCGACGCGTTTGCGTTCGTCGATCCGGTGTTCTCGTCCGGCGTCTATCTGGCGATGGAAAGTGCGTTCAAGGCCGTGCCTGTGGTGCAGGCCAGCCTGCGCGAGCCGCAGCGCGCGTGGGCCGCGCGCCGTCGCTTCGAAGCCCACATGCGCAAAGGCCCGCGCGAGTTCTCGTGGTTCATCTACCGCATGACCAACCCGGCGATGCGCGAGCTGTTCATGCACCCGCGCAACGTCCTGCGCGCCAAGGAAGCGGTGCTGTCGGTGCTGGCCGGCGATATCTTCAGCCGCACGCCGTTTCGACCGTCGCTGGCCTTCTTCAAGTGCATCTATTGGCTGACGTCGCTGGGCAACCTGTCGCGCAGTTGGCGCGCTTGGCGGCGCCGCCGCGAACTCGTCGCCGACGCCGGCCCGGTGAAGGGCGAGACGGTGATGACGGCCGCGCGATGATCGACGCCACGGACACCGACGCGCAGCGTCGTCAAATGCTGCTCGCGCCGCAGCGGCACACGCTGCGTTCGCGCAGAGCGGCGTGGGCGCACGGCGCGCCGCCGGCCCTGGGCGGCCTGCTTTACGGCGCCCGCGCCGAGGGCCACACCAACGGCGTCATCGGCAGCGTGCCGCTGC
>JANMHY010000421.1:0-6117 GCA_031375525.1 Burkholderiales bacterium | reverse complement strand
GGATCGGCTCCTTCATCGCCGCGTCGAAGAGTTCGCCATACGTGGCGCTCTTGCCGCCGCCGCTGATGACACCGTTGGCGACAGTCAACTGCGCCGGCGGCACGCCGAGTTGCTTCGACGCCGTGGCGAGCAGCATCGCCTTGGTCCGCGCGCCGAGCTCGCGGTACTGCGTGTAGCTGTTCTTCACCGAGTTAGAGCCGCCTGTCAGGTGCATGCCCATGGCGGGATCGACGTAGTTGCCCTTCTGGTTGCCGAAGCCGGTTTTGACTTTCGCCCAATCGGCGTCGAGCTCTTCGGCGCAGATCATCGCCAGCGCGGTCTCGATGCCCTGGCCCATGTCCATGCGGTTGCAGAGCACGGTCGTCGTGCCGTCCTTGTTGATGGTGACGAAGGCCGCCGGTTGTTGAAACGCCTTCTGCCCCGGCGGCAGATCGGGCGCGTTCTGTGCGCGCACGTCGGGCGAGGCGAGCGGCATCAGCGCCAGGCCGACAGCGCCGCCGACGGTCATTGTCACGAAGCGGCGGCGGGTGAATTCGGGTGTTGATGCTTGCGCGATCAGCTTGTCGAGGATCATGGTGGGTGCTCCTTCGTCAAGCCAGCGTGGCGGCTGCTTGCTTGATAGCAGCGCGGATGCGCGGGTAGGTGCCGCAGCGGCAGACGTTGCCGGCCATCGCAGCGTCGATCTGCGCGTCGCTGGGCTTCTTGTTCGTCTTCAACAGCGCGGTCGCGCTCATGATCTGCCCGCTCTGGCAGTAGCCGCATTGCGCCACGTCCTGCGCCACCCAGGCCTCCGTGACGGCCTTGCCGACGTTGTCTGCAGCCAAGCCTTCGATGGTGGTGATGTTGGCGCCCTCCGCCGCGGAGATCGGCAACGAGCAACTGCGCACCGCCTGGCCGTTCAAGTGCACCGTGCAGGCGCCGCATTGCGCCAGGCCGCAACCGAACTTGGTGCCGGTGAGGCCGAGGTTGTCACGCAGCGCCCAGAGAACGGGCGTGCTCGGATCGGCATCGACCGTAACCGGCTTGCCGTTGAGGGTGAAGCTGCTCATCGAAAGCCTGCCTTGAGTGATGTTGGCAAGGCGGCGTTGTAGCGCGAATCGATCGCCCTGCGGATCAGTGGGGCATCGACGACGGCCGTCAGTGCAAGGCCGACAGAAACTGCTTCAACTCCGCTGTCTGCGGCGCATCGAACAGCGCCTGTGGCGGCCCCATCTCGTGGATGCGGCCGGCGTGCATGAAGACCACGCGGTCGCTGACCTTGCGCGCGAAGTTCATCTCGTGCGTGACCATCAGCAGCGTCATGCCTTCGACGGCCAGGCTCTCGACGACCTTCAACACCTCGCCGACGAGCTCCGGGTCGAGCGCCGACGTGATCTCGTCGCACAGCATCACGCTCGGCTCCATCGCCAGCGCGCGCGCAATCGCCACGCGCTGCTGCTGACCGCCGGAGAGTTGATCCGGCCAGGCGTCGAACTTTTCGGCGAGGCCGACACGCTCCAGCAGCTTGCGCGCCGCGGCTTCCGATTCACCGGCTGCGCGCTTCTTGACCAACGACGGCGCGAGCATGACGTTGCGGCCGACCGTGAGGTGCGGGAACAGGTTGAAGCTCTGGAAGATCATGCCGACATGCTGGCGCAGCGCGCGCATCGCGGCGGCGTCGCCGTGCTTCAACGGCTGGCCATCGACTTCGAGCGCGCCGTCCTGAAAAACTTCGAGGCCGTTGATGCAGCGCAGGAGCGTGCTCTTGCCCGAGCCGCTCTTGCCGATGATGGCAATGACCTCGCCGCGTTGCACGTCGAGGTCGATGCCTTTCAAGACCTCGTTGTCGCCGAAGCGTTTGCGAAGTGCGCTGACTTTGACGATGTGTTCACCTGCGCTCACGAAGTTTCCTTTCCAAGCGGCGGCTGTACGCCGAGATCGGCCAGCACAGCGCGAAATACATCAGGGCCACACACGCATAGACGGTGAACGGCTTGAAGGTGGCGTTGGTGATCATCGTGCCGGCCTTGGTCAGTTCGATGAAGCCGATCACCGAGGCCAGCGCGGTGCCCTTGATGACTTGCACCAGAAAACCCACCGTCGGCGCCACGGCGATGCGCAGTGCCTGCGGGCCGATGACATGGTGCATCTTCTCGCCGAAGTTCAGCGCCAGGCTGTCGGCTGCTTCCCATTGGCCTCTGGGAATCGAGTTGACGCAGCCGCGCCAGATCTCGGCGAGGAAGGCGCTGGTGTAAAGCGTGAGCGCCACGGCCGCGGCCACCCAGGCCGAGACATTGATGCCGAACAGCGCCAGGCCGAAGTAGGCGAGGAAGAGTTGCATCAGCAGGGGCGTGCCCTGGAACAGTTGCACGTAGCCGGCGACGCCGCGCTGCGCGCCGGGCAACTTCGCCAGCCGCGCCAGCAGCAACGCCAAGCCGACGAGGCCACCGCCGATGAAGGCGATCAGCGACAGCAGCACCGTCCAGCGCCCGGCGAGCAGCAGGTTGCGAAAGATGTCCCAGAGGGTGAACTCGACCACGTCAGCGCCCTGCAGAAGGCGTGCGGCCGAAGATCAGCTTCGGCCCGGCCCAATTCAGCGTTTGCCGCAGCGCAATGGCGAGGCTCAGGTAAATCAGCGTGGCCACGATGTAGGCCTCGAAGGCGCGGAAGTTGCGGCTCTGGATCAGGTTGGCGAAGTACGAAAGTTCCTGCGCCGCGATCTGGCCGCACACCGCCGAGCCGAGCATGACGATGACGATCTGGCTCGTCATCGCCGGCCACACGCGTGCCAGCGCCGGCGGCAGCACGACGCGCAAGAAGACCTGCCGCTCGTTCAACGCCAGACTGCGCGCCGCTTCGATCTGGCCGCGCGGCGTGCCCTCGATGCCGGCGCGCGCGATCTCGGCCGCATACGCACCGAGGTTGATCACCATCGCGATCACCGACGCCAGCTCGGGCGTGAGCTTGACGCCCAGGCTCGGCAGGCCGAAGAAGACGAAGAACAACTGGACGATGAACGGCGTGTTGCGGATCAGCTCCACATACGCGCCGACGATCCACTTCAACCACGTCGGCCCCCACGCGCGGGCCCAGCCGCAGGCGATGCCGAGTGACACACCGAGCAGCGCCGACACCGCGGTCAGGCCGACGGTGAAGGCCGCGCCGCGCAGCAGTTGCGGCCACTGCGACAGGACGGCGCCGAAGTCGAGCGTGATCATCGCGACTCAGTTCGGCAACTCACCGGCCGGCCGCCCGAGCCACTTCTGCGCCATCTTGTCGAGCTCACCCGACGCCTTGGCAGCGGCGATGATCTCGTTGATCTTCAGGCGCAGCTTGTCCTCGCCCTTGTTGATGCCGATGAAGTTCGGCGAGTCCTTGAGCACGAACTTGTATTCGGTGTCGAGCGCAGCGTTGCGCGCCATCATGTTGCCGGCCACCGACGCGCCGGTGGCAATCACCTGCACCTGCCCCGCGACGAAGGCCGAGACGGTGGCGTTGTTGTCTTCGAAGCGCTTCACGTCGGCGCTGGGCGGCGCGATCTTCGTCAGCTCCAGATCTTCGATCGCGCCGCGCGTCACGCCGACGGTCTTGCCGGCCAGATCGGCGGCGCTCTTGATGCTCAGCGACTTGGCCGCGAACACGGCCTGGAAGAACGGCGAGTAGGCGGCGGTGAAGTCGATCACCTTCTCGCGCTCGGCGTTCTTGCCGAGCGTGGAGATGACCAGGTCGGCCTTCTTCGTTTGCAAGTACGGAATGCGGTTGGCGCTGGTCACCGGCACCAGCTCCACCGGCACGCTGAGCTTGGCGGCGATGAGGTTGCCCATGTCGATGTCCAGGCCCTGCGGCTTCAGGTCGGTGCCGACAAAACCGTAGGGCGGAAAGTCGGTCGGGATGGCGATGCGGATCAGCTTCTTGGTCATCACCTCGTCGAGCGCGGTCTGGGCTTGAACGGCGAGGGGCAACGAAGCGGCAACGAGCGCAGCGAGTGCGATCCAACGCCCAATACGGTTCATGCGGTTCATGCGGTTTTCTCCTGGCGGCGCCGTGGGCTGGCGCGTGTTGTGGGGGATGGGGCAACGAGACTCGTGAACAGCTTGCCGCCGGGCTTGCGCTGACGGCTAGCAAGGGTCGTGCGCGGTGCGGCGGCGGCGAGCATCGCGTCCGGCACTTCGAGCGCGCGGCGCAGTTGGTGCATCGGTTCGGCCGCTGCGCTGCGCGCGCCGAGGTGGCCGGCCACGGCTTCGATGTGTTCGCGGGCCAGGCGGCGCGCGGCCGGCAGGTCGCCGGCTTCGAGCGCAGCGACGATGCGCGCATGGTCGGCGCAGGACTGCGCGGCGTCGTGGTTGGACTGGAACAGCGTGGCGATCAGGGTGGTGCGCGCGGTCAGGTCGCGCAGGATGTCGGCGAGCACCGCGTTGCCCAGGCAATCGGCCAGGCAGACATGGAAGTCGCCGAGCAGAAAGCTGCGCGGCCCCGGCTCGCCGGCGCGCACCGCCGCGCGCTCGGCGCTGATGTGCTGCTTCAGGCGTTTGATCGCCGCGCGCGGCGGCGCCGCATCGAGCGAGTGCAGCAGCCCGGTTTCGATGGCAATGCGGGCCTGGAAAGCCTCATCGGCTTCTTCACGCGACGGCTGCACGACGAACCAGCCGCGCCGTGCCGACACTTCCACCATGCCGCGCGCCGACAGCCGCGCCAGCGCTTCGCGCACCAGCGTGCGGCTGACGCCGAACAACTCGGCCAGCGACTGCTCGCCCAGGCGCTGGCCCGACGACAGGCGGCCGGCGAGGATGGCATCGACGATGCGATCGGCCATCTCGTCGGGACTGGCGTGTTGGCTTCGCCGGTGGACCATCGTTGTGAGCGGTTTGCGTTGATGTGGTGCGGCAGTGGGATTGCGGCGCACCGGCGCAGTGCAAAGTTTGCATACCTTACTTGTATGCAAGATGGCTTGCAAGGGGCGTGCCTGCGTGGTTTCCTGGGCCTCGCGCTCAATCCGCCGAGCGCGGCTCGGCAGGCAGCGACAACAAGGCCACCGCGCCGCCGCCTTCGGCGTTGCGCAGCGTGATGCGGCCCAGGTGCAGCGCCGCGATCTCGCGCACGAAGGGCAGGCCCAGGCCGGTGCTCTTGCGTTGCGAGCCCGGGCGGGCGAGCGAATAGAACTTCTCGAAGACCTTCTGCTCGGCGTAGTCGGGGATGCCCGGGCCGTGGTCGCGCACGCTGATCTCGGCAAAGCGACCGCGCTGCGTCAGCGCGACCGCGACCGATCCGCCCGGCGGCGAAAAGTCGAGCGCGTTGTCGAGCAGGTTGCCGACCGCGCGTTGCAGCAGCAGCGCGTCGCCATCGACGCTGGCGTCCTGCGCGGCATCGAGCGTCACCGTGACGCCGCGCGGCGCGCCGCTGGCTTGTGCGCTGGCGACGCGCTCTTCGAGCAAGGCGCGCAGGGCCACCGGCGCGGTGCGCTCCAGCGAGCGCCGCGATTCGAGCGCGGCCAGCTCCATCATGCGATCGACCAGTTCCTGGATGCGCGCCGTCTCGCGCTCGATGTTGGCGACGAAGCGCTCGCGGTCCGCCGGCGGCATCTCACGTTCGTGCAGCAGTTCGGCCGCGCCGCGGATCGCCGACAGCGGGCTCTTCAGCTCGTGCGTCAGTGTCTGCACATAGTCGGCGACGTAGTTGCGGCCCGACAGCGCATCGCGCATCTCGTCGTAGGCGGCGCCGAGCGTGCCAAGCGCGCGCCGGCCCAGGCGCGGCAACGAGAACGTGCGCTGCGCGCGCACGTAGCGCACGTAGTCGGCGATCAGTCCGAACGGCCGCACCAGCCACACCGACAGGATGGCGACGAGCAGCGCCACCGCGAGCACCGAGGTCAGGCCGATGACCATCGTCTTCTTGCGCGCGGCGGCGACGAACTGGCCGAAGCTCTCCGCCGGCTTGCCGACGCTGACCGCGCCGACGATCGCGCCGTCGCGCTTCAACGGCGCGGCAACGTACATCACCGCGGTGCGCGCATCGGTGTCCACGTCGGGTGTCGTCCGCGCGCCGTAGCGGCCGCCCAAGGCCAGCTTGACATCGCGCCACTGCGAATGGTCGGCGCCGGTCTCGCGGCCGAGCGAATCGAAGATCACTTTGCCGTGGGCA
>JANMHY010000046.1:0-5508 GCA_031375525.1 Burkholderiales bacterium | reverse complement strand
GCGATGACGGCGTTCAACTCGCGCGACGGCGGCTTCTTCCTGACGACGGTCGGCCGCGTGCAGACGCCGACGCTGTCGATCGTCGTCGAGCGCGAAGAGAAGATCCGCAAGCACGTGTCGCGGCCGTACTGGGAGGTCAAGGGCACGTTCCTCGCCGCGGCCGGCAGCTATGAGGGCAAGTGGTTCGAGCCGAAGTTCAAGAAGGGCGACGATGCGGATGCGCGTGCCGACCGGCTGTGGGATGCAAAGACCGCAGAAGCGATTCAAGCCGCGTGCATCGGTCAACCGGCATCGGTGATCGATGAAGCCAAGCCGAGCACGCAGGCCAGCGGGTTGCTCTACGACCTGACGACGCTGCAACGCGAAGCCAACTCGCGCTTCGGCTTTTCAGCGAAGACCACATTGCAGCTCGCGCAGGCGCTGTACGAGAAGCACAAGGTGCTGACCTACCCGCGCACCGACTCGCGCGCGCTGCCGGAGGACTATCTGCAAGTCGCCAAGGACACGATGAAGATGCTGTCCACCGAAGACCTGCCGGGCCCCCTGCGGGTGTTGTCGGCGCATGCGAAGAAGGCGGTCAAAGAGGGCTATGTCAAACCCGCCAAGCGCGTCTTCGACAACTCAAAAGTCTCCGACCACTTCGCGATCATCCCGACGTTGCAAGCGCCGAAGGCGCTGACCGAGATCGAGGCCAAGCTCTACGACATGGTCGTCAAGCGTTTCATCGCCGTGTTCTATCCGAGCGCCGAGTTCATGGTGACAACGCGCGTCTCGACGGTCAACGTCGGCGGCAAGGACTATCCGTTCCAGACCAACGGCAAGGTGCTCGTCAATCCGGGCTGGCTGGCGGTGTATGGCAAGGAAGCGCAGGAAGACGATGCCAACCTCGTCGCCGTGGCGCCGGGCGAAAAGGTCAAGGCGGCGGATGTCGATGTCATCGCGCTGAAAACCAAACCGCCGGCGCGCTATACCGAAGCGACGCTGCTCTCCGCCATGGAAGGCGCCGGCAAGCTGATCGACGACGACGAGCTGCGCGAAGCGATGCGCGAGAAGGGCCTGGGCACGCCGGCCACGCGCGCGCAGACGATCGAAGGCTTGATCAACGAGAAGTACATGCTGCGCGAAGGCCGCGAGCTTATCCCGACGGCCAAGGCATTTCAGTTGATGACGCTGCTGCGCGGCCTCGACATCGAGGACCTGACCAAGCCCGAGCTGACCGGCAACTGGGAGTACCAGCTCGCCGAGATGGAGCATGGCCGCCTGAAGCGCAGCGCCTTCATGGGCGAGATCGCGGCGATGGCCGAGCGCATCGTCAAGAAAGCCAAGGAGTACGACCGCGACACGATCCCCGGCGACTACGCGACGCTCGCGGTGCCGTGCCCGAACTGCGGCGCCACGGTCAAAGAAAACTACCGCCGCTACGCGTGCGAGAAGTGCGAGTTCTCGATCACCAAGATTCCGGCGGGACGCGCCTTCGAGATCGCCGAAGTCGAGGCCTTCATCCGCGACAAGAAGGTCGGCCCGCTCGAAGGCTTCCGCTCGAAGGCCGGCTGGCCGTTCACCGCCGAGCTGAAGCTCGTGCGCGATGAAGAGATCAAGAACTGGAAACTCGAGTTCGATTTCGGCGATGCCGACAAAGACAAGGCCGACGGCACGCCGGTGGACTTTTCCGAGCAGACCTCGCTCGGCGCCTGCCCGAAGTGCAAGGGTCATGTCTATGAACACGGCACGAGTTATGTCTGCGAGCACTCGGTTGGCGCGCACATCACCTGCGACTTCAAGACCGGCAAGATCATCCTGCAGCAGCCGGTGGCGCGCGAGGAGGTGACGAAGTTGCTGGCCACGGGCAAGACCTCGCTGCTCGAAAATTTCGTCTCCAACAAGACGCGGCGCAAGTTCAAGGCCTACCTCGCTTACGACCAGAAGGAGGGCAAGGTCAGCTTCGAGTTCGAGCCGCGGGCGGCGAAGTTCCCGCCCAAAGGCGCGGCGAAGACCGCTGACAAAGCGGCAGACGAGACGGCCCCAGCGGTCAAGGTACCAGCGAAGAAGGTCGCCGCGAAGAAGGCCGCGAAGAAGTAGGTGTGACGGCCGCGATCGCAATCAAGCTGCTCGCGGTGCTGGTGACGGCCGCGATCGGCTACCTCGCCGGCCGCATGCGCTGGCTCGTCATCGGCGCGCCGGGCAGCGACGCGGCGCGCGTGCTGTCCAACGTCGCTTTTTACGTCTTCATCCCGGCGCTGCTGTTCCGCACCACGGCCCGGCTGGACTTTGCGACGATGCCGTGGCGCACGATCGCGGCCTTCTTCGTGCCGGTGGTCGCCGTGATGCTCGCCGTCTATGCGTGGCAACGAGCGCGTGGCCCGGCAGCGCCGGCGGTGCCGACGGTGCGCGCGATCGCGGTCGCCTTCGGCAACACGGTGCAGCTCGGCATCCCGTTGTCGGCCGCGCTGTTCGGCGAGGCGGGCCTGGCGATCCACATCCCGCTGATCAGCCTGCACGCCCTCGTCATCCTGACGCTGCTGACGGTGCTGGTCGAGCTCGACCTGGCGCGTGACGCCGGCCTCAGCGGCGCGCGGCTGTCGCTCGGCCAGACGCTGGCAACGACGGCGCGCAACACGCTGATCCATCCGGTGGTGCTGCCGGTGCTGGCGGGCCTGATCTGGAACCTCGCCGGTCTGCCGCTGCCGCCGTTGCTCGACGAGCTGCTGGCCACGCTCGGCACGGCCGTGGTGCCGCTGTGCCTGGTGCTGATCGGCGTCTCGCTGTCGCAGTACGGCGTCAAGGGTCACCTGCGCGGCGCGCTGGCAGCCACGGTCGGCAAGCTGATCGTGCTGCCGGCCGTGGTGCTGGTGGTCGCGCATTGGGGATTCGGCCTGTCGGGCATGCCGCTGGCGGTGCTGGTGATGGCCGCCGCGCTGCCGGTGGGCAGCAATGCGCTGCTGTTCGCGCAGCGCTATGCGACGCTCGAAGCCGAGGCCACGGCGGCCATCGTCGCCTCGACCGTGGCCTTTGTCGCAACCGCGGCTTTGTGGCTGGCGGTGCTGGCGCTGTTCGCTTGACGGAAACATGGCGTTGCGACGCCGCGACTGGCTGGTGACACAGTAGCGGTTGACAGCGCAAGGCAACCGAGAGGAGTCAGCGCAGGAGACCGGCGCCGCCACCCGAGCGTGCTTGGGCCCAGATCGGCCGCGACTGGCAGCGGTGGATCGCCGAGAACCGGCTTCGTGATTGCTCGCCGCCGTCGATGGCTGACACCGTCGCCGCGGCGGGCGTGCCGCGGGAGCTGGCGTCCGCGGCGATCGCGCATGTCGAAGCCGACCCCGTCTATCTCGCCGCGCGCAAACACCAGCAGTTGCTGCGCAAGCTCGAGTCGGTCGTCGGCAACCTGCAAAAAGTATGGGAGTTGTCACCCGGCTACAAGACGGTGGACAAGCGGCCGCTGTGCGGGATGGACGAGTTCTTGGAGCGCTACGCCGTCGGTTGCCGGCCGGTCGTCTTCACCGACGCGGCGCAGGATTGGCCGGCGCGCAGCCGCTGGTCGCCGGCGGATCTGAAGGCGCGCTTCGGCCACCTCGACGTCCAGATCCAGGCCGAGCGCTCGGCCGACGCGCGCTACGAAGAGAACAAGCTCGCCCACCGCAAGTCGGTGCGCCTGGGCAGCTTTGTCGATCGGGTGCTCGCGGGCGGGGCGACGAACGACTACTACCTGACCGCCAACAATGAGGTGCTGCGCCGACCGGAACTCGCGCCGCTGCTCGACGACATCGGCACCCTGCCGGCCTTCTGCGACCCGGCGCAACTCGCGGCGCGCTCGTCGTTCTGGTTCGGGCCTGCCGGCGCCGTGACGCCGCTGCACCATGACTCGATCATGCTCTGCCACACGCAGATCGTCGGCCGCAAGGCGCTTCATCTCGCCGCTGCAGTGGCCGCACCTGTACAACTTCTCCGGCGTGTTCAGCCCGATCGATATCGACCAACCCGACCTCGGCCGCTACCCGGCCCACGCCAACGCGACCGTGCTCGAGGGGGTGGTCGAGCCGGGCGAGACGGTTTTCCTGCCGCTGGCCTGGTGGCACCAGGTGACGTCGCTGGACGTGAGCCTGTCGTTTTCCTACTCGAACATCGCCGTGCCCAACCAGTACAGCTACAACGATCCGAGCATCACGAACTGGTAGCCGGCAGGTCTTGCGCACGCCGCGTCCGCGGCTGGGTGAAAATGCGCTGATGAACCCGAGCGATATCGCCGCCTACATGGCCCGCGTCGGCGTCGCTGCCCGCGCCGCGTCGCGCGCGATGGCGGCAGCGCCGACCGCCGCGAAAGACGCTGCGCTGCGGGCGCTGGCGCGCCGGCTGCGTGACAACAGCGCAGCGCTGCAGGCGGCCAATGCGAAGGATGTGGCGGCAGCACTGGCGGCGGGTCTGGCCGCGCCGATGGTTGATCGCTTGAAGCTGTCCGCGCAGGTCCTCGACACCGTGGCCCAAGGCTGCGAGCAACTCGCGGCGATGCCCGACCCGGTGGGCGAAATCATCGAGATGAAGCGCCGCCCGAGCGGAATCCATGTCGGCCGCATGCGTGTGCCGCTCGGCGTCTTCGGCATGGTTTACGAGAGCCGCCCGAACGTGACGATCGAAGCGGCGTCGCTGGCCATCAAGAGCGGCAACGCGGCCGTCTTGCGTGGCGGCTCGGAGGCGCTGCAATCGAACCTGGCGCTGGCGCGGGAAGTGCAAGCGGCGCTGATCGAAGCCGGGCTGCCGGCCGACGCCGTGCAGCTCGTCGAGACCACTGACCGCGAGGCCGTCGGCAAGCTGATCGCGATGCCCGAGTACGTGGACGTGATCATCCCGCGCGGCGGCAAGGGCCTCATCGAGCGCATCAGCCGCGAGGCCAAGGTGCCGGTGATCAAGCACCTCGACGGCAACTGCCACATTTACGTCGATGCCGAAGTCGATCTGGAGATGGCCGTGCGTGTGACCGACAACGCGAAGACTCAGAAATACAGCCCGTGCAATGCCGCCGAGTCGCTGCTCGTGCACCGTGCGCAGGCAGCGGCGTTTCTGCCGCGCCTCGGCGCGATCTTCGCGGCCAAGGGCGTCGAGATGCGCTGCGATCCGGCATCGAAAGCACTGCTGTCGAGGATCGCCGGTGCGAAGATCGTCGATGCGACGCAAGCCGACTGGTCCGAGGAGTACCTGGCGCCGATCATCAGCATCAAGGTCGTCGATTCGCTCGATGACGCGATGAGCCACATCGACCGCTGCGGCTCGCACCACACCGACGCCATCCTCACGTCCAACCATGGCCACGCGATGCGCTTCGTGCGCGAAGTCGATTCGGCCAGCGTCATGGTCAACGCCAGCACGCGTTTCGCCGACGGCTTCGAGTTCGGCCTCGGCGCCGAGATCGGCATCTCGACCGACAAGTTGCATGCGCGCGGGCCGGTCGGCCTCGAAGGACTCACTTCGCTGAAGTGGGTTGTCCTCGGCAACGGTGAGTTGCGCACGTGAAAA
>JANMHY010000367.1:0-2790 GCA_031375525.1 Burkholderiales bacterium | reverse complement strand
GGCTGGCGCCGGTCTCTACAACAACGGCTTGCCGGTGTGTCGCACGCTCAACGCTTGGCGTAACGGTGCGACCACTTCGAATGGGACTGTGTTCATGCCTGCGCGCATCACGCGTATCGGCACCGATTCGTCGGACACGATCGTCTTCACGGCCGGAAGGGCACAAGGCGCGCTGTCGAGCATGCCCTTGGTCGCCGCGATGGCTGATGCCAATGCTTCGGTCGTCGTCAGCAGCGGCGGCGTGATCAACAACGGCGACTACGCATTGATCGGCGTGCCGGTCGACACCACGGCCACTCCGGCGCCACCGACCCCCCCGCCGTGTACTCTGATACAGGTGACCGCTGCCCCGGTCCCGCAAAACACAGTGGCCGCCTGCGGCGGCAATGCGTCTAGCTGCCAAACGCTGGCCCGTGCTGGCGGTTCCACGGGTGCCAACCCGACCTCTGCGTCCACCGCATTCGCCACCCCGGCGACCTACGGCTTCGCCGCCAGCGGCGTCGTCAGCGGCCCGGCAGTCGTGACCCGCCTGGGCAGCGAGTTCCGGCAGACCGCCTTTCGCGTCATGTGCGGCTCGCTCGTGACCTACAACGCATTCACGGACACCCCTGCTTGCACGAGCGCAGCGTCCTTCAGCGGTGGCGCCAATGCGGTGGTCAGCGATGTCGTCTTGGTGCACTCCCAGTACGGCGTCATCGCGGTTGGCGCAAGCAACGACGAGGTCACGAGCTGGGTCAGCGCATCGGGCGTCTGGGCCAACCCGAGCGCCAGTGATGCGGCACGCGTCAAGGCGATACGCGTCGTCCTGGTGACTCGCGCCAAGGAACCCGACTTGGCTCAGGTCAGCACAGCCTGCACCAACGGCGCCGGTATCGCCAACACGGGGGCTTGTGGATTCGACGACGCCGAAGCGCCGGTGATCGACGTCAGTGGCTTGACCGTCGCGCCAGGGCGCACTTGGCGCCAATACCGATATCGCACGCACACCGCCGTGATCCCGTTGCGCAGCGTGATTTGGAGCATGTGATGAACCAAGAACGTGAACCGATGAAACCGACACACGCGCACGCCGCACATTCGTGCCGCAAGCCCCGCCGAGCACAGCGCGGCGCGGTGCTGTTCGTGGTCTTGATGGTGCTCAGTCTGCTGCTCTTGGCCGGTCTGGGCGTCATGCGCTCGGTCGATACGAGCAACGTGATCGCCGGCAACTATTCCTTTCAGCAAGCGGCGGTGCAAGCTTCCGATCGCGCCGTGACCGATGCCTTGAACGGCCTGGCATCGATCGTTGTCGCCGGCGGCGGAAATGCCAATGTCGCCAACCGCTACTACCAACTGCGCCAAAACACGCTCGACAGCCGGGGGTTTCCGACTGCCGTCAACTGGAGCAACGTGGCTTGTGCCAACGAGATCGGCCAGTCGATCAGCAATTGCGATGCTTCGGTGGGCAACTACCGGGTGCAGTACGTCATCGAGCGCTTGTGTTCGGCGCAGCCAACGCTGTCCGATGTGGCTTCGTTGCGGGCCAATTGCGAGTACGAAGCCGCAGCCACGGCGACGACCGCTGCCGCGGTGGCGCTGCGCTATCGCATCCTGATTCGCGTTCGCGGCCCGCGCAGCACCGAGGGCTGGTTCGAAGCCGTGGTCTCGGGCCCGGCAACCGCGTGACCGCGGCGAGCCATCGCAGCGACTCACTGCACGTCAAGAAATTCAAAGGGAGAAGCATGATGTCCACAGCAACCAACCACACGCCCAGCAAGTGGCGGCGCGCGTTACGGCAATGCGTCGTCGCGGCCGCCGCGCTATCAGCAGGCTGGAGCTTGGCGCAAACCATCAGCGACGTACCGCTGGTGGTCAAGAACAACGTGCCGCCGAACTTCATGTTCATGATCGACGACTCGGGGTCGATGAGCAACATCGTTCCGGCGGCGCCCTACGACAAGGCAGTGGACTACAGCCCGGGGGGTGGGTGCACCGCGTTGGGCAACGCCTCCGTGATCGAGCTGCGGATCATCGGCACCGTACCCTTCATTCACGTCGGCAGCACTGACTATCGGCACTCGACGGCGACGGCGGGCACCAAGCGCTGCTTCAACAAGACAATGATTTACTCGGCCAAGCTCTTGGCCAACGTCGGCGGCCTTCCGGGCAACTATCTCGACGCCAACTATGACGGCAACTACCTGAACTGGTACTTCGGCAATGCCGGGGGCCAACCCGTCATCGGCTGGATCGATCGCAAGAGAGTGAACTCCCCTGGCTCGGTGCAGACGCGTCTGGAGATCGCCAAGGCATCGGCCACGACTGTGATCAACACCCAATTGAACGTATCGACACCTGCGGGTGTGCGCGTGGGCTTGAGCGCGTACAACGGCAGCGACGGCGGCGCACTGAAGGTCGGCATGGCCGATTTCACGACGACACAGCGCACAACCATGACGACAGCGATTGCCGCTTTGACGGCAGGCAACAGCACGCCATTGGCCGAAACCTTGGCCGACATTGGGCGCTACATGGCCACGGGCTACAGCGGCAACGTGTCTGCGGGATCGGTCACCAACGTGGCCATCAACAACTTTCTGCGCCAGGACGGCCGTGAGTCCTGCTTGAGCGGCGCCAACTGCCTGACCAGCACCACCGATGGAATTCCTTCCACGCCAGCGCTCGGCACGCCGACGCGCCCGATCCAGTATTGGTGCCAACGCAGCTATGCATTCATGCTGACCGATGGCCGGCCGCAGAACGACCAAGCCTTCAGCAACAACACCTACCTTCGCGACTACGATGGTGACT
>JANMHY010000272.1:0-3769 GCA_031375525.1 Burkholderiales bacterium | reverse complement strand
TGATGCGAAGCCACTTCGCGGCCTGGGGCGACCGCGCGGCCTATGCGGTGTCGCATGTCGGCTGGGGGCTCAACTCACGTGCACGCTGGGACGCGATGGCGTTCTACGACAAGAGCGACTTCAACGGCACCGAGCTGCGCGCGTTCGCCGGCAACTTTCTCTACTCGACCGGCGCCAACGAGGTCGCGGGTCGTCACACCGCGGGCCACTTCGATCTGCCGCTCCGCGGCTGCACGGTCGAGCTCGATGGGCATGCCGTCGTCAGCGAAGGCCGACTGCTGTGACCACGCCGACCCTCGTCACCGACGCGCCGCTGGCCTACCAGTACTGGGGGCGCATCGAAGACAACGAGCGCCTGGTCGTGCTGCTGCACGGCGTCGGCGGCAGCCGCGATTCGTGGAGCGATGCGCTGTCGGGCACCGGCAGCGCGCTGGCCGAGGCCGGGTTCTGCGCCGTCGCCGTCGATCTGCCGGGCTACGGGCATTCGCCGTTGCCGGAATTCCTGGACATGCAGCGCATGTCGTCGCTGGTGCTGGAGACGCTGTGGTCCTTGCGCCGCCACTGCGCGGCGCGGCTGGCACTGGTCGGGCACAGCATGGGCGGCATGGTGGCGCTCGATCTGATCGCCAGCGCGCCGCAGGAAGTCGATGCGATGGTGTTGCTCGCCACCTCGCCGGCCTTCGGCCGGCCCGACGGCGCGTGGCAGCAGGAGTACCTGGCGCAGCGCCTGTCGCCGCTCGATGCCGGCCGCGGCATGGCCAACCTGGCGCCGGGCCTCGTCAAGGGCATGGCCTCGGCCAATGCGGCGCATGACGTGGTGGCGCGCGCTGCGCTGCTGATGAGCGCGGTGCCTGAAGCCACCTACCGCAGCGCTTTGCATGCCATCGTCGGCTTCGACCGCCGCGCGTCGCTGGCCGAGATCCACGTGCCGGTGCTGTGCCTGGCCGGCGGCGACGACCGCAACGCGCCGCCGTCGGTGATGTCGGCGATGGCCGCCCGCATCGAGGGCGCCAAGTACCGCTGCCTGCCGGGTGTGGGCCATCTGGCGCACATGGAGGCGCCCAATCTGATCAACCCAATGCTCGTTTCTTTCCTGCTTTCTCACCTGTGAGGCTTGCCATGGCCGACCTGTCTTCGATCGCCGGCGATGCGTCGGCACTGACGAAACAGCAACGCGACCTGCTCGCGCTGGCATCGTCGCTCGGCCGCGAAAAGTTCGCCGGCCGCGCTGCGCGCTGGGATCGCGAGGCGAGTTTTCCTTTTGAGAACTACGCCGATCTGCGTCAGGCCGGCCTGCTCGGCATCTGCGTGCCGACGGCCCATGGCGGCCTCGGCGCCGACTTCACGACTTACGTGATGGTGGCGGCCGAGCTCGGCCGCCACTGCGGCTCGACGGCACTGTCGTTCAACATGCATGTCTGCTCGACGCTGTGGGCCGGCGCGATCGCCGATGCGCTGGAGATGACGGCCGAGCAGCGCGCCGACCACGAGCGCATCCGCAATCAGCACTTCGCTCGTATCGTCGGCGAGGGCCGCATCTACTCGCAGCCGTTTTCCGAAGGCGGCGCGGCCGCGGCCGGCAAGGCGCCGTGGGGCACGCGGGCGATCAAGGTCGATGGCGGGTACCGCGTTGTCGGCAAGAAGATTTTTGCCTCGCTGTCCGGCGCCGCCGACTACTACGGCGTGTTGTGCACGCTGGAGCACGAAGACGGCGAGGCCGGCACGCTGCGCGATTCGCTCTACCTGGCGTTGCCGGCCAAGGCCGAGGGCGTTGCGGTCAGTGGCGACTGGGATCCGCTGGGCATGCGCGGCACCGTCAGCCGCACGCTGACTTTCGACAACGTGCCCGTCGGCGACGACGCGCGGCTGATGCCCGAGGGCTTGTACTTCCAGGCCGCGTCGCGCTTTCCGCACATGTTCGCCACGCTGTCGCCGACCTACATGGGCATCGCGCAGGCAGCCTATGACTTCACCGTCGCTTACCTGCGTGGCGAGGTGCCGGGCACGCCGCCGGTGAAGCGCCGCATGTACACGACCAAGCAGATCGCGGTGGCGCAGATGCGCGTCACGCTCGAACAGACGCGCGCGCTGTTCCTGCAGACCGCGCGCGAGGCCCGTGTCGATCCCGACAAGGACGCGCGCATGCGCCTGTACGCCGCGCACTACACGATCATGGAGAACGCCAACGAGATCTGCCAGTTGGCGGTGCGCACCTGCGGCGGCCAGTCGATGTTGAAGTCGCTGCCGCTGGAGCGCCTGTACCGCGATTCGCGCTGCGGCTCGCTGATGCTGCCGTGGACGGCCGAGCTGTGCCTTGATCGCCTGGGGCGCGAATGTCTGTACGAATCCGGCGAGCGCGACGAAGTGATTGAATAGAAGTGACAGCCCCAAGCTCGCTGCGCTCGCGTCCCCCGAGGGGAGCTCGGGTCGCTTGGGAGCGGCCCGGCGCGGGCCCGACATGAGCGCCTTGTTGGAGCGGTTGCCTCATGGCAGCGCTCCGGCGCTGGAGGTGGGTGCGCGTGCGTGGAGCTACGACGCGTTGCACCGCGAGATCGATGGCTGGCGTGAGCGCCTCGCCGAGCGCGGCATCGCGCGCGGCCTGGCTTTCGGCTGGCTTGGTCTGAACAGCGTGTCGATGCTCGCCGCGCTGTTCGCCTGTGCGCGGCTGCACGCGCGATTCGTGCCGCTGAACTGGCGACTGGCGGCGCATGAGCTGCGCACGGTTGCCGCGCACGCGGGGCTGGCGGCCTGGCAGGCCGACGCCACCTTCGGCGCGCTCGACGGCGTGGCGCCGTCGGCGCAGCCGCCCCACACCGGCCACGACGATCTGCTGCTCGTCTATACCAGCGGCACCACGGGCGCTCCCAAGGGCGCGCTGCACACGCAGGCGGCAATGGCAGCCAACATCGACGCCGCGGTCGATGCCCAAGGCTTCGCTGCAACGACGCGCACGCTGGCCGTGCTGCCGCTGTTTCATGTCGGCGGCCTGTGCATCCAGGTGCTGCCGACGCTGGCCGTTGGCGGCGTCGTCCGCCTGCAGCCGCGCTTCGACGCCGCGGCCTGGTTTGACGACGTGGCCGCGTGGCGGCCGACGACCAGCCTGCTCGTGCCGGCGGCGATGCGTGCGCTGATCGAGCACCCGCGCTGGGCCGGCGCCGATCTGTCGTCGCTGCGTTTCATCAACAGTGGCTCGCAGATCGTGCCGCGCTCGCTGATCGAAGCCTTTCATGCGCGCGGCGTGCCGGTGGCGCAGGTCTATGGCGCCACCGAAACCGGCCCGGTGACGCTGGTGCTGCGGCCCGAAGAAGCGCTGGCGCATGTCGGCTCGGTCGGCAAGCCGGCGCTGGGTGTGCAGGTGCGGCTGGTCAACGGCGAAGTGCAGGTCAAGGCACCCAGCTGCGCGCGCGGCTACCACCGCCGGCCGCACGACGACGTGTTTGCCGACGGCTGGTTCCGCACGGGCGACTTGGCGCGTGTCGATGGCGACGGTTTCTACGAGATCGTCGGCCGCGCGAAAGAGCTGATCATCTCGGGCGGCGAGAACATCCACCCGGCGGAGATCGAGAACATCGCGCTGGCCGACGCTGCGGTGGCCGAGGCGGCCGTCGTCGCGCTGCCCGACGAGCGCTGGGGCGAGGTGGCCGTGTTGGCCGTGGTGCCGCGCGCGGGGCAGGCGATCGACATCCTGCGTCTGCAAGCGGCGTTCGAGGCCACGCTGGCCCGCTTCAAGCATCCGCGTCGCATCGTTGTCCGGGGCGCGTTGCCGAAG
>JANMHY010000199.1:0-14446 GCA_031375525.1 Burkholderiales bacterium | reverse complement strand
TTGCGCCTCGACACCCTCACCAGCGCAGAAACCCCGGAAGGCATCGCGCTGGCGCTGCGGCCGGCGGGCGTGGTCGCGCGCGCCGGCGCGTTCGCGATCGATCTCATGATCCGCGGCGCGCTGATGCTCGTCGTGTCGATGGTGCTGACACCGCTCGGCCGCTTCGGCTCCGGGCTGGCGTTGATCCTGTGGTTCGCGCTCGAGTGGTTTTATCCGGTGCTGTTCGAGCTGCTGCCCAGCGGCGCCACGCCGGGCAAGCGCGCGCTCGGCTTGCGCGTGACGATGGACAGCGGCCTGCCGATCACGCCGGCGGCGTCGCTGCTGCGCAACCTGCTGCGCACCGCCGACTTCCTGCCCTTTGCCTACGGCCTGGGTCTGGCGACGGTGCTGATGCGCAGCGACTTCAAGCGCCTGGGCGACATCGCCGCCGGCACGATCGTCGTTCATGTGCAGCGCGCGACGCTGCACGGCGCCTTGCCCGAAGCCACCCCGTCCGCACCGGCGCATCCATTGACACCGCGCGCGCAAGCCGCGGTGATCGCGTGGGCAGGACGTTCGACACGCATCACCGAAGCGCGGCTGGCCGAACTGGCGCAACTCGCCGCGCCTGTCACCGGAGTCAATGCCGCGTCGCGCGATGCGGTGATGCGACTGTTGTCGGTGGCGAACTGGCTGATGGGGAAGCGATGAAACCTGCACGCTCTTCGCTTGCGCTGAGTGCTGTGCTTGCAAGGCGACAGGTGGGCCGCGTGCGCAGCGCAGAGGCTTGCCCTTCGCTGCGCTACGGGTGCCCTGCGGTACTCGCCTTTGGGTCGCACCGCGTAACTCGCTTCACTCACTGCGTTCGTTGCGCTCGAACAGACGCGGTGAGTATGTTCACGAAGCGCGTGAGTACCCGCGCCGACCCAAAGGCTGCGTTCCTCGGCGGCGCCTATGCGCTGCGCCCGCGCCCCGCCCGCCGCCTTGCCGGTGGCGGCTGTTCGTGTTTGGATCGCCCAAGAACAACCGGCTCGTCGGGCCCGAGGGCGGTGCGGCGACCGAGCGATTTCTGGTACTCCAGCATGAGCGCGGGCACCGCGCCGCTCTCGGGCCAAGCGCGATCGACGCACGCGGTGGACCCCTGACATGACCCCCTTGCAGTTCGAGGCCCTGTACAGCCAACGCTGGAGCGAGCTCGAAGCGGCGCTCGACCAGCTCGACGGCGCAAAGAAACCAAGAACGAAGCACGTCGGCGGCGTCAACGACAAGGCCACCGACGCCGCCCGCGTCGCCGCCCTCTACCGCAGCGCCTGCGAACACTTGGCACTCGCCCGTGCGCGCGATTACCCGGTGCACCTCGTCGAACGCCTCGAACAACTGACGCACCGCGCCCACCAGCGCATCTACCACCGAGCCGAAGCGGCCACCGGCCGCATGGCGCGCATGTTCCTCGTCGGCATTCCGCAGGCGGTGCGTGCGCACGGCTGGTATGTGCTCGTCGCCACGCTGGCGTTTGCGCTGCCGCTCGTCGGCACGGCGATCGGCGCTGCCCTCGAACCCGGCTTCGCGCTGATGCTTCACGACGCGCCATCGTTACGAAGCTACGAAGAGATGTACGGCGGGGACGTGGAAGCCTACGGCCGCCAGCGCGGCGCCGACAGCGACTTCCAGATGCTCGGCCACTACATCATGAACAACATCGGCATCGCCTTTCGCACCTTTGCCGGTGGCCTGTTCGCCGGCGTCGGCGCGCTCGCCGTGCTCGTCTTCAACGGCCTGTATGCAGGCGCGATCGCCGGCCACCTGACGTCGCGCGGCCTCGGCGGCAACTTCTACTCCTTCGTCGTCACGCATGGCGCGTTCGAGCTGACCGCGATCGTGCTCTCCGGCGCCGCCGGTCTGGCGATCGGCCATGCGCTGCTCGCCCCCGGCCGCAACACGCGCGCCGGTGCGCTGCGCGAGGCGGCGACGCGTGTCGTGCCGGTGCTCTACGGCGTCTTCGCGCTGCTCGTCGTCGCTGCGGTCGTCGAAGCCTTCTGGTCGTCGGCGCGCTGGGTGCCGCATGAAGTCAAGTACGGCGTCGGCGCGGTCTGCTGGCTGCTCGTCATCGGCTGGCTGGCCTGGCAAGGTCGCGCGGAGAAGCCCGATGCGCATTGAAGCATTGGCCGTGACGCTGCGCCCGCGGCCGATGAGCGAGGCTGCCGACCTCGGCCAGCGCCTGGTGCAAGTGCATGCGCGCTCGGTCTGGCGCTGCTACTGGCCGGTGTGGGCGGCAGTGATGCTGCTGTCACTGGCCACGGTCGAGATCGCCGGCTGGCTGCCGGGCCTGCTCATCTTCTGGTTGAAGCCGTGGCTCGACCGCAGCCTGCTCTTCGTGCTCTCGCGCGCGGTCTTCGGCGAGGCGACGCGGTGGTCCAACCTGTGGGCGGCGCGGCGCGAGATCTTCACGCGGTCGCTGTGGCGCACGCTGACGATCGCGCGCCTGTCGCCGTGGCGATCGTTCACGCAGGCCATCGACCAGCTCGAAGGCCAGCGCGGCGCTGCGCGCAGCAAGCGCCGCGGCGTGCTGCTCGGCAGCCAGCGCGGCGCCGTCATGGGAGTGCAGTTCGTCTATGCCAACCTGGAGATGATCTTCGTCGCTGCGCTGCTCGCGTTGGTCGCCTGGTTCCTGCCGGAGGCGTTGCGCAGCGAGTTGTGGCGGCTGTACAGCGACGGCGAGTCGGCGTCGATGCAGGCGGCGTTCGCACTCGGCTACGGGCTGGTGGTGTTGGCACTCGAACCGTTCTACGTCGCCGCAGGCTTTGCGATGTACTTGAATCGACGCGTCGAGCTCGAAGCGTGGGACATCGAACAGGAGTTCAGACATGCCTTTGCATAGGCTGTTCGCGCTCGCGCTGCTCCTGTTCGTGTTGGCAACGCACGCTGCCGAGCCATCAACGCCGCAGCAAATCCGCGACGCCACCGAAGCCGTTTACAACGATCCGGACCTGAACGGCCTGAAGGCCGACCGCGAGCTGCGTTTCAAGAACCGCGAGCGGCCCAAGGAGCAAGACCCGTCGCCCGACATGCGCTGGCTGCGCGACCTCGTGCGCTGGTTCTCGCAAGCCGGCCGCGGGCTGGTCTGGCTCGGCATGGCCGCACTGGCCGCGCTGCTGATCGTCTATCTGCGGCGCTGGATCGCCGTGCGCGGCGACGCGGCCGGCGGCCGTGCACTCGCGCTGCCGAGCCATGTGCGCGATCTCGACATCCGCCCGCAGAGCCTGCCCGACGATCTGCCGGCCGCCGTGCGCGCGTTGTGGCAGCGCGGCGAATCGCGCTCTGCCCTGTCGCTGCTCTACCGCGGCGCGCTGTCGCGCTTGGTCCATGACCACGCGGTGCCGGTGCGCGCGGCGAGCACCGAGGGCGAATGCGCGACGCTGGCCGCGCGCCATCTCGACGCCGAACGCGGCGCCTTCGTCACGCGGCTGATCGGCCTGTGGCAGGTCGCGGTCTATGGCGCACGCCTGCCCGACGGCAACGCGGTGCTGGCGGTCTGCGACGAGTTCAATGCGCGCCTGCCGCGGCGCGTGGCAACGACGGCAGGCGCGCCATGAAACGGCCCTCGACCGACGTCACCGTCAACCTGCTGGCGCTGGCCGCGATCGCCGCGCTCGGCGTGTGGTTGCTCTTCGCCACCGAGTGGGTCGATGTCTGGCGGCCGACGCCGCCGCGCAATGAAGCCGCGCGCGACAGCCATTACGCCGTCAAACAGATCGCCGCCAAGCTCGGCGCCAAGGTGACATCGCCCGACAACCTCGACCGCCTGCCGCCGCCCGGGGCGACGCTGGTGCTCGAGTCCAACGAGTGGGACTTCCTGCCCGGCCGCAGCCAGCAGTTGCGCGAGTGGGTCGAAGTCCACGGCGGCCACCTCGTGCTGCCGAGCTTTTTCACGACGGGTGCAACCATCGATTGGCTGCCGCTGCGACAGAAGAAGCGCACCAAGGGCGCCGACTTGAGTTGCCCCGCGCCGGGCGCCGACAACGATCACGACGGTGAAGACGACGCCGATGACGATGAGCGCAAGGACGCCAAGCCCACGCCGGCGCCATCGTCGCGCCCGCGCCTGCCCGACCCGCGGTTCGTCGGCCCGCAAGACAGCCCGCGCGATCCGTGCCCGACGCTCGCCGAGCGAATCCTCGGCGACGCCGAATCCGAGCCGCTGCGGCGCTTTCGCCTCTGCCAGGGCGACTGGCTGACCGGCCTCGAAGCCACACCCGCGGCGGCCGAGGCCTGGGCCCTCGTCGGCCGCCGCGGCGCGCCAGTGCTGCGCGCCGCGCTCGGCAACGGGCGCGTCACGGCGATGGGCGCCTGGCGCTTCCTCGACAACCGCAGCGTGTTCAAGGGCGACCACGCGCAGGTGGCGATGGCGATGCTCGACCTGCGCCCCGGCGACAACGTCTGGTTCGTCATCGACGAAAAGCGCGACGCGCTGCTGACGTGGCTCTGGCACCGCGCCGGCCCGGCGATCGGTCTGGCGCTGCTGGCCGTGGCGTTTGCATTGTGGCGCGGCGCGCGGCGCTTCGGCCCGCTGCTGCCGCAAGCGCCGTTGGCGCGGCGCTCGGTGGCCGAGCAGATCCGCGGCACCGCGGCCTTCGTGCTGCGCGGCGGCGGCGCGGCGCTGCTGGCCGCGGCGCGACGCGCGCTCGACGACGCCGCGCGCCAGCGCATTGCCGGCTACGACCGCATGACGATGGGCCAGCGCGTCGAGGCGCTGCGCCAACCGACCGGCCTCGCCGCCGATGTGCTGACGCGCGCGCTCGACCCTGCCTTGCCGCGCGGCCGCGCGCTCGCCGACAAGCTCGCCGTGATCGAACAAGCGCGGCGACGCCTCACATTCGGCCTCGCATTCAATAACTGAGAAGGAAGACCCATGTCACTCAACCCTGCCGACGTCACACGCGCACAGGAAGTGCTCGCCGCGCTGCGCGACGAAATCGGCAAGGCCGTCGTCGGCCAGCGCCACGCCGTCGATCAAGTGCTGGTGGCGTTGCTCGCCGCCGGCCATGTGCTGATCGAAGGCGTGCCCGGCCTGGGCAAGACGCTGCTCGCACGCGCGCTGGGCAAGTCGCTGTCGCTGCAGGTCGCGCGCGTGCAGTTCACACCGGACCTGATGCCGTCGGACATCACCGGCCACGCCGTGCTCGACACCAACACGCGCGGCGAAGGCAATGCGCTGGGCACGCTGCGCGTCTTGCGCGGCCCGGTGTTCACGAACCTGCTGGTCGCCGACGAGATCAACCGCGCGCCGGCGAAGACACAGGCCGCGCTGCTCGAAGTGATGCAGGAAGCGCAGGTCACGCTCGAAGGCCAGACGCTGCCGCTGTCCAAACCCTTCATGGTGATGGCGACACAGAACCCGCTCGAGACCGAAGGCACCTACCCGCTGCCCGAGGCGCAGCTCGACCGCTTCCTGCTCAAGATCGACATCGGCTATCCGCCGCACGACGAGGAGACCGCGATCGTGAACCGCGCAACCGAGGGCCAGGCCGGCGACCAGTTGCCGCTCGACGGCGTCACGCAGCGCATCGAAGAACGCCACGTCATCGCGCTGCAGAACATGGCTGCGGCCGTGCGCGTCGATGACAAGGTGATCGACTATGCGGTGCGCATCGTGCGCGCCACGCGCGGCGCGCCGGGGCTGTCCAACGGCGCCGGGCCGCGCGGCGCGATCGCGCTCATTCGCGCGGCGCGCGCCGCGGCGCTGATGGCCGGCCGCGACTTCGCCACACCAGATGACGTGAAGCACCTTGCCATCGCCGCGCTGCGGCATCGTGTGCTGCTGGCGCCGGATGCGCAGTTGGAAGGGCGGCGGGTCGATGAGTTGCTGTCGTCTCTGCTCGAAGGTGTCGATGCGCCGAGGATGTAGGTCGTGACCGCCAGTTGCCCGTGATGAAGCTGCTGCCTTCGCGCTCGTTGATCTACACGCTGCTCGTCCTCGCGGCGGCAGCGCTGATCGCATTGCTGCTGCGTGTTCCCGCCACCGATGTCGGTATCGCCGTCCTCGTGGCATTAGCGCTCGCTGTCGTGTGGGCGGCGTTCGACCTCTGGCGCACCCGCCGAGCCTGGCTATCAGCGCCGTTACAGTGGACCCGCACGCTGCCCGACGCCTTCGCGCTCGGCGTGCAGCGCACGATCGACGGCACGCTTTCCAACACCGGCACACGCCGCTGGCGCATCACCTTCTTCGACCACGCCGACCCTGATCTCGACCCCCAGGGCCTGCCGGTCACGGCCGACCTGCGCGCGAACGCACAAGCGCAGCTGCGCTACACCGTGCAACCGCGCCGACGCGGCCGTGTCGCCTTCCTGCCCGCCGACGTGCGCGTGCACAGCCTCGGCCGCAGCCTCGAGTTGCAGTGGCGTATCGGCGCGGCAGAAACGCGCCCGGTGTTCCCGAACTTCGCGTCGGTGTCGCGCTACGCCTGGCTGGCTACCGACCGGCGGCTGGCCGACATCGGCATCAAGACGCAGGTGCAGCGCGGCGAAGGCACCGACTTCAAGCAGCTCGCCGAGTACCGCCCGGGCGACTCGATCCGCCACATCGACTGGAAGGCCACGCTCAAACAGTCGCGGCCGATCGTGCGCCAGTTCCAGGACGAGCGCGACCAGTGCGTGATCTTCCTGATCGACTGCGGGCGACGCATGCGTGCCGATGAAGGCACCGTTCATGGCAGCCATTTCGACGAAGCGCTCAACGCGACGATGCTGCTCGCCCACGTCGCGCTGAAAGACGGCGACGAGGTCGGCGCCATCACCTTCGGCACGTCACCCGAAAAACGTCGCGCGTTCGCGCCGCGTAAAGGCCTGGCCACGCTGTCGGCGCTGACCGTGTTGCTGCACGACATCCAGCCCGAGGCCACGCACTCCGACTACCTGATCGCCGCGCGCGACCTGATGCGCGTGCATGCCAAGCGCGCGCTGATCGTGCTGCTGACCAACTTCCGCGACGAAGACGCACCCGAGCTCGAGGCCGCGCTGAAGCTGCTGCGCAGCCGCCACCTCGTGCTGCTCGCTTCGTTGCGCGAGCGCGTGCTGCGCGAGATCACCGAGCAGCCGCTGAAGGCCGCGCATCACGCCGTCGAAGTGGCCGGCGCGCACCTCTTTGCGCAGGCCCGAAGCGACGCCTTCCGCCGGCTGGCCCAACGCGATGCGCTGATGGTCGATGCCGAACCCGAGCGCCTGGCCGTCGAGCTTGTCAACCGCTACCGCACCGTCAAACGGGCGGGTTTGCTTTAGCGTCGCGCTGGCTTAAGCTGCCAGCCATGAACCCGACCTCGATCGCTGCTGTTGCGGTGCTCACCCTGAGCGCCCTGACCGCAGCGGCGCAGACCGTCACCTTCAACGGCCACATCGGCACGCACAAGGCGCTGCTGGTCATCGACGGTGAGCCGCACACGGTAGCGGTGGGCACGACGGTGCGCGGCGTGCGCCTGCTGACGCTCTCGGACACGCAGGCCGACGTGGAGGTCGGCGCGGCCCGCCGCAGCTTGACGCTCGGCGCCGGTGCGGTGCGCGCCAGCGCCGGCACAGCCAACAGCGGCAGCGCGATCGTGCTCACCGCAGGCACCAATGGCCACTTCCGCACCACGGGCCAGATCAACGGCAAGGCGATCGAGTTCATGGTCGACACCGGCGCCAGCTCGGTCGTCATCAGCCAGGCCGATGCCGACCGGCTCGGCCTCGACTACAAGAACGCGCCCGTCGGCATGGCCAGCACCGCCAACGGCACCGCGCCGTTCAGATTGATCACGCTCAGCGCCGTGCGCATCGGCGACGTCGAAGTCGCCAACGTCGAAGCCGCCGTCATCCCCGCGCCGATGCGCGGCGCGCTGCTCGGCAACAGCTTTCTGATGCGCTTTCAGATGAAGCGCGAGAACGATGTGATGCGGCTGGAGAAGCGCAATTGACCGAAACGCGCGCACCAGCACGCCAGAAAGGCGAAGCGGCCCCAAGGGCCGCTGTAAGTCGCTGATTGGGCTGGTGGGCGGTGCAGGGTTCGAACCTGCGACCCCTGCCGTGTGAAGGCAGGGTCGCGGGACTTCTTGGGAAGCTCTGAGACCTTGCTTTCATAGGAGAAATGGCCGTCGAACGTCCCAGAACAACCTCTAAAATTCACCCCGGTTTTTCGTACTTTTTTCGTACTTCGACAGCCGGGATCGACATGGCCGCACGCATCGACACAGTCGCCTCACGCGAGAAGCTCAAGCCGCGCCGGGAGCCCTACAGGCAGCGCGTTCGCAAGGGCTGCTTTGTTGGCTATCGCAAGATGACGGCAAGCGGCCACGGTGCGTGGCTCGCGCGCGCCCGCGACGAAGCGAATGGCGCAAAGCAGCTGTTCAATCCGCTGGGTGAGTTCGCAGGACTGGCCGACTATCTTCGGTTCGACGCAGCCTCGAAGGCTGCCTTGGCTTGGTTCGATCATCTCGGCCGCGGCGGCGCAGCACGCAAATCGACCGTGGCGGACGCCTGTATGAGGTACGTTCGCCAACTGCGAGCCGCCAAGCCGGAACGCGCTGCCAAGGACGCCGAGGTGCGATTGAAGAACTACGTCCTGAGCAACGCGAAACTGGCGGCGACAGAGCTGACCAAACTCACGCCGGCACAGCTCGAGTCTTGGCGCAACTCCCTTCGCGATCGGCCGACGCGCAGCGGCGGTCGCCGTGGCGAGCAGCGTTCGGACAGCACGCTGAACCGCGACATGACCAGCTTTCGTGCGGCACTGAACCTCGCCTATCTGGATGGCCTGCTGACGACAGACTTTGCATGGCGCAGCAAGCTCCGTCCCATCAAGAACGCCGACCAGCGGCGCGAGCTGTACCTCGATCGGGCGCAGCGCCTCAGGTTCATCAAGGAAGCACCAGCCGACCTCGCGGCCCTCCTGCGCGGCCTGTGCCAACTCCCACTGCGGCCCGGTGCTTTGGCCCAGCTCCAGGCAGGAGACTTCGATCGGCGGCTGAAGGTGCTCAAGATCGGCCAAGACAAGAACGGCAAGGATCGGCGGATCAAGTTGCCCGATGTGACGGCGTCGTTCTTCGACGCCGCCAGCAAGGACAAGCTGCCGACCGCGCCGCTGCTCTCACGCGCCGACGGCAAGGCATGGAACAAGGACGCCTGGAAAGGGCCTATCAAGGCGGTTGCCGAGGCGGCAAAACTTCCGGACGGGACCACGGCCTATACGCTGCGCCACAGCGTCATCAGCGACCTCGTGCATGACGGACTCGATCTGCTCACGGTGGCGCAGATTTCAGGCACCAGCGTTGCAATGATCGAGCGGCACTACGGGCACCTGCGTGGCGAGGTCGCAGCCACTGCGTTGGCGCGACTGGCGATCTGAGCCGTCGAAGCCGTAGTACGGTGAAACACCGCAACCCACAGGGACGCCCGATGACAAGCCCAGGACGATTCGACCTCAAGATGTGGAACACCGGAGAGAAGGCGCAGGTGCTTTTGCGCGAGGCCGGCGTCACGCTCTCCGAGCAAGACTTCAGTGCCTTCGCCCGTTCGCTGAACTCGGCCTTCGCCCCCAACCCCGCCCTCAAGGCAGCACTGACGCAGGCGCGCCGCAAAGTTCGGCGTGCTTGACGCTTACTGCGGAATCGATCGAGCGTCTCCGGAGACGGTTCGCGTATTTCGCGCGTTTCGAACGCCCCTGATAGACTTGTTCTCATGAAAGCCGCCCGCAGAACCACCGAAACAGGCAAGCCGTCGCCGTCGCCCGCCCTGACGGTGAGCATCGAGATCGACCCGCTCGTCGAGGTCGTGCGCCGGCATGTCAAGCTGTCAGCGCGAGCCACGCGGCTGATCGAGGGCGATCTCGCCCGACTGTTGCGCAGTCCAACAGTCCGCAACGCCAGCCGTAATCGCAGCTCGACATCTGCCCGGGACGCAGACGCCGTGCTCAGCACGCAGGAGGCGGCCGATCTGGTCGGCGTGTCGCGACCCTATATCGTGGCGCGCATCGAAGCCGGCGATATCCCGCTGCATCAGCAGGTGGGCAATCAGCGGCGGGTTCTCAGGTCCGCCGTCGAGGCTTGGCATCGTCGCGAACAGACGCGGCGCCGGCGTGCGCTGGGACAGCTCGGCGCTGACCTCGACGACGAGATCTTCTCGCGCTGATCGCGGTGCTCCCTGTTGTCGCCGACGCCGATACGCTCTTCGGCGCCACCACGCGAGGCGTGTTGATCCACCTCGACTATCGCGGCCTGAGCTGCCTGCACTGGAGCGCGCTGATTCTCGACGAACTGAGCCGGGCGCTCGTCGACACCGGCCGCAAAGTCGATGCGCAGGCTGCGCGCCGGCATGAGCAACTCCTGCGGGCCTCCTTACCGCACGCCGAGATCGCGGTTGCGGCTGTCAATGCGCAGATCGAGGCAGTGGCTCATGCCGTTCGCTCCAAGAAAGATTTGCATGTCGCCGCATGCGCGCATGTGATCGTGGCGGGAAGGCACTATCCGCATGCCCAGACCGTCAACCTGGTGACGAAGAACATCCGCGACTTCGGCGTTCGCAAGCTCGCCGAGCTGGGCGTCGAGGTGTCGCGGCCGGATGACTTCTTGCTGGCGCTGTTCGAGCGGGATGCGACCGGCGTGGCCGCCGCGTTCGCGGCGCTGCGCGCGACATTGCGATCTTCGCCGACACCCGAGGCCCTGCTCGAGCGACTCGCCGCCGATGGTCAAAGATACACTGCGACGGCCCTGCAAGTGGCCCTGGAGCGCAAGGTGGTTCTGCTATGAGCCCGCATCTCGCGGCAATGCACGAAATGCCCACGAAATCCAGCGGCAGTTCGGCACGTCGCAAGGCCTAAAGTGCGTTGAGCGCCCGCGAGCGACGATTCTTCGACCGATATCGTCGCCGACGAGGCAGCCGACGTCTTCTATTGTTGTTTCAGCAGCATTGCCTGATCACGCGCATGAAGAGCCGCACCTTCGCCACGTCACGCAGCACCGAAGCCCCACGCCTGTTCGCACGCCTGCCGACCGTCATGCAGGCCACCGGCCTGGGCCGCTCGACCATCTACTGGCTGGTCGCCAGCGGCGCGTTTCCGGCGCCAGTGCATTTGGGGCCGCGCGCAGTCGCATGGCGCTGGGCGGACCTCGACCAGTGGAGCGAAACGCGCAGCGGCGATTCCCATTGACCGTTTGGTCAGGCGCGGCGTGTCGAGTCAAGGGCGGGCGCAGCCCGGCGCCAGCGCACCCTTGACGCGGCGCGCAGCGCAGCCACGCTCAGGCTCGCGGGCAGGCGGCTGTTCAGCCCCGTGCCCGGCGAGCCCGTCCGGCGGCGAGGACACCCCCTTGTTGGCCTGACTGACCGTTCGATCTCCGGCCCGCGGCGCTGTAGCGGCGAAGGCACCACCGGCGATCGGCTCAAGCCGGGCAGCTCACGCTGCCGTTCACGCTCGCGAACGATCGCCTGGACGGCCGGCAGGCGATCCATGTAGTCGTAGATCGACTTCGCCAGTTTGCGATCCGACGCGTCCGGCGACGCCGCGAGCGCTCGTGTGATCTCCACCCAGGCCTGCAGCGCATGCTTGCGACCGCCGCTCGGCAAGCGCTCTGCTCTCATGGGATTCGGCTCTCGCCGCTGCGCTGTCTTGCGCTCCCAGACCCGCTCGTTGCGATGCCGCGTGCCGCGAGTGATCTGTGACGAAGCCTCGGCCTCGATGCCCCATCCGCGCAGCCGCTCGGCGAAGGTTTCGCGCCAGCGGCGCAGGTCGTCCTTGCGCGGGTTCAGGCGCTTGCCATCGCGGCCTTCGGCGCGCACGGCGAGGTGCACATGCGGATTCGCCTGGTGCGTGTGCAGCACCATGACGTAGCGGTGGTTGGCCAGCTCGGCCTTGGCGAACTCGCGCGCGGCCTGCAGGACGAACTCCGGTCGGGTGCCCGCAGGCATCGACAACATGAGGTTGAAGGCCTCGCGGCGCTCGCTGACGTCCGGGATGCGCGAACCGCCGAAGCGCCATTGGTCGACTATGGAATGCAGCGCCTCCTTGCCGTCACGGGTCACGCCGCGGTCGTCCTCGAACGGCAGCCGGCCGCCCTTGGCGATGTAGCGCAGGTGCGCGGCGATGGCGCCCATGCCGCGGCCGCCACCAGTGACCTTGACCATGACCTGCGGTGCTCGCTGGACCACGGTGGCGCGAAGGCGCTGACGCAGCGCCTTCGCGCGCTGGTGCAGTAGCAAGCCGGTGAGAGCCGGCGTGCGCGATTTTGTCGAACGGTTGGACGGGTAGAACAGCCGGTCGCCCCATTGGACGAGGACGCCGTCAAGCGTGTTGGGCGTGGTCATCGTGATCTCCTTTCCTGTGAGTGCGCTATGAACTTCGATGCCAGGTCGAGGTGGCCTCGGATGTCCGCGTCCGCCGTCTCGATGCGGTGGCGGTACTTCTCGACCTCGGCTGAATCACCGCTTCGCAACTCTCATGATCTCTGCCAAAGCTCGGACAAATGTGACCGGTCACATTAGCGATTGTGCGTTGCCCGGCAACGCGTGGGCAGCGGGAAATCCCGCTACATCCCATGCGATGCAAGAATCCTTGAGCATGGCTAACAAAGACTCGAAGCTCACGATCCGCGAAGTGGCCGCAAAAGCTGGTGTCTCGCGCATGACCGTCACACGGGTCATGCGTCAGGATCCGCTGGTGGCCCCCAAGACCCGCGCAGCGGTCGAGGAGGTCATCAAGCGCATGGGTTACGAGCCTATGCAGGCAGCGAGGAACCTGTCGAGCACGAAGCCCAGGGTCATCGGCGTGATCTCGCTTCGCTCCGCCGAGACTGAAGCGCTCGGCCTCGGTTCGGAGTACCTGACCATGCTGCACCTCGGCGCACTGCAGGTCTGCAGCGAAGCGAACTACCACCTGATCTTCTTTCCGTCGCTCGAAGACGAGGACGTGGACACCTTCGTTCGCCGCGTGAAGTTGCGGCAGGTCGCCGGCTACGTGATCGCGGCGCCGGCCACCGAGAAGCCCCGACTTATCGACGCCCTGCTGGCGAACGACATTCCGTTCTCTGCCATCAACCCAGCTGACGCCGCCGTGTGCCCGATGAGCGTGGTCAGCGACGATCGCCTCGCGGTGCGCCGACTCGTCGAGGAGATGCTCCGACAAGGACACCGGCGCATCGCATTCGCCGGTGCCGGCGGTCACGTGCGGGCCAGTCGCGAGCGACTGGCCGGCTACATGGATGCCATCAAGGGTTTGAACGACAAGCGCGTGCGGCCCATCGTCTACGACTCTGCAGGCATTTCGTTCTCCGACGGATTGGCGATCGGCCGCGAGCTGTTCTCGAAGACGAAGCGCCCCACCGCCATCCAGTGCATCACCGATGACATGGCCGCCGGCTTGATCGCCTCGGCCCACGAGCGACGACTGTTGCTGCCTGAAGCCCTTTCCGTTGCCGGCTTCGACAACTTCGGGCTGGCGACGCGCCTGTACCCTGCCCTGTCCACGGTCGCGCTGCCACTGATGAACATGGCCGTCGCCGCAACGCGCCAGGTGCGCGAAACCCTGGAAGGCAGGTCCGTCAATGCATCACAAAAATTCAACTGCGATGTTGTTCTGCGCGACTCGATCGGCAAAGCCGTCGGCAACTGAACTTGACAGCGGCGCCGCAGGCGCGCGATTTTTAGGGCCGCGGCGCGAGCGCAACGGCAGATAGCTACCGCTCGCAGGAGCAGTCGTGGACCCCGACCGTTTCGAGCCTTCGACCACCAGTGGTTTCGGGTGCGCACGAGTAGCAGGTCTGGCAACACTTAACCGGAGCACAGCTTGCGGTGCGGTTGACCACTATCCGGAAAGGACCAGGCTCGTCCGAGTGCTTTCATCACCGTAAGTGACTCGTTGAGAGCGTCAATCTGCCACGCAACGGGGCCAATGATGCCGACGCTTGGGCCGTGTAAACGGGGCCGTTCGCAACCCGACGATTCACTATCAAAAGTCGTCGCGCCTGCGGTGACCTGTGTCGCCTACGCTTTCGGCAGTGGGCCACTGCAGGTGGCGCGCACTCTCGTCGACTCCATCGCGCCCATGCAAACCTTGACGCTCGCACATGCCGCGGCTTTTCTCAAGATGACAACCCCGAGCCTTCGTCGACCGCCCTTGAGGCGCTCGTGTGCCTTGTCGCCCCTCTGAGGCGCAGCACACGACCACAGACGCGGCCCCGTGCCCCCCGGTGGTAGGGGGGTCTTCCAACGGGAAGCAACGGGTCAACGAACAACCCAGCGAGCCCAGTCAAGCCTGGGAGGCGATCTGCATCCGACGAGATGCCGGTGCCTTGCACTTTGAAGTGCACGGGGGTGCCCTGCGGAAACGCTCTGCGCCTACCTGGATAGATATTTTTACGACCACCAGCAGCCTGCAGCGGCTGCAAACCCTGGAAGCGTCTGCCGGCAAGGAGGTCTGCCGGTCTGATGGCCCGTCCCTACCGACCTCCAA